>DASQPM010000419.1:0-17030 GCA_035643935.1 Pyrinomonadaceae bacterium
GCCGGACGATCGAGTGATGATCGTTTCGTTTGACGATCAGGTACGCGTGCTATCTGAATTTACCAGTGACCGGGGTCGCTTGCGCGATGCGATCCGTCGCACCCGCCCGGGCGACGGCACCAAGCTCTATGAAGCGGTCGACATGGTCATGAACCAGAAACTGAACAGTGTTTCCGGTCGCAAAGCGATCGTGCTTTTCACTGACGGCGTTGACACCACCAGTCGCCATGCCACTTATGCCAGCAATGTGCGCGACGCAGAAGAGCTGGATGCGCTGATCTATCCCGTGCAATACGACACCTACATGGATATGAACAACGGCGGCGGCGGGTGGCCCGGATCGAGCCGAATGCCGAGCTCGCCCGTAGGCGTGTTGATTCAAATTCTGGGCGGAATCAGTCGCGGTGGCGGCGGCCCCGTAAACGGCGGCGGTGGCGCGGGAACAAGCAGGCACGACTATGAGGTTGGCAACCGCTACCTGCACGACCTGGCCGACAAAACGGGAGCGCGGAGTTATCAGGCAGACTCAACGCAAAACTTGAGTTTCGCTTTCGGCAATGTCGCTGAAGAATTGCGGCGCCAGTACAGTTTAGGTTACTACCCGAAGCGGCCGGCCCAGGCAGGCGAGCGACGACAGATCAGAGTACGGGTTAATCAACCCAATCTGGCCGTACGCACGCGCGACAGTTATATATTTAATCCTTCGGGCGCGGTTGACAGTACGGCGCAAAGAACGGCGCCTGTGCAGCAACGAAAATTTGCAAATGAGGGACCAGCCAATTTGGCAAATCGTTAAATTCTGCGAAACAACACTGGCGGAATTATTTTAGGGCGGGAAACGTGACAGTGAAAACTGCGCCATTCTCGCCCTCGCGGTTTTTGGCTTCGACGTGTCCGCCATGCAGCTCGGCGAGGTGCCTCACGATCGCGAGGCCAAGGCCAAGTCCACCGTGCGTTTTTGTGGTGCCGCTTTCAGCCTGCGTAAATCGCTCAAACGCGTGCGGCAAAAACTCCGGCTTTATCCCCGGGCCCGTATCGGCAATCATTAACTTTGCAAACGAATTTTCCTTCAACAACGAGATCTCGACTACGCCTCCGTCAGGTGTAAACTTTACGGCGTTGGAAAGCAGGTTCCAGGCGACTTGCTGCAAACGGTTGGCATCGCCATTAACGATCAAACCAGCCGAATTGTTATTTGTAATTATTCTTATTTCTTTCGCCTCGGCCGCCGGACGAACAACATCGATTGCAGCATTGACAACATTCAATAGATCGGTTGGCAGGTAGGTTAGGTGCAACTTCCCGGTGATGATTCGCGAAACGTCGAGCAGGTCGTTGACAATCTGGGCTTGTGACCAGGCATTCCGTTCAATGGCTTCAAAAGCGTGCGCTGAAGTGTTTTCGTCCAACTGGCCTGAACGCAGCAAGCGCGACCAACCAACGATCGCATTCAGCGGGGTTCGCAGCTCATGAGAAGTGTTGGCGAGAAATTCATCCTTGAGCCGGTTGGCTTCTTCGGCTTGCGCTCGGGCCTCGCGCTCGCGCAGCAACAATTCACTGCGTTCCTTTTCTGCGTTGATCACGCGCGTTACATCCATGGTTACGCCTCGCATGCCAACAGCTTCGCCCTTCTCATCACAGACAACCACTGAATACGCGTCCACCCAAACCTCTCGTCCATCTTTGGTGAGCCAGCGAAAGCGACTGATGCCGCCTCTACGGGTCGCAAACTTCTGAACAGCTTCGGCTGCGGCGCGTTCCTTGTCCTCGGGATGAACGATGGTCAGCCAGAAGTTTGGCGTCGACAGCCACTCGTGCTGGCTGTAGCCGAGCATCTCTTCGACGTAACCACTGACAAAGTTGATGCGCTGATTGGCCGCGTCCGGCTGTCCCCAGGCTTCCCAGACCACGCCCGGAACATGGGCCACGATATCTGCGACTCGCTCGCGCTCTAACTCCATCTCCGCGCGCAAGCTGAGTTTTTCTTCTTCGGCTTTTCTTCGTTCCGTGATCGCTGCATGGAGTGCCAGCGCCGTCAACGTGCTGGCGCCTACAAAAAGTAGCAGCAGCAAAAGAGATTCGTTTGCGGAAGCTTGAATGAATGGCCCAAAGCCTCGCGAAGTGCCCCACACCGCAATGCCGGTCAGAAGCAATATTGCCGAGCACAGAAAGCGCTGATCGAAACGCAGCGCCGCCCAAACAAGAAACGGCAGGCACAAGTGTTCTATTGGGTAGTCCTGCTGCCGGCCCAGTATCCAGCCGGAGAAAATACTCATCGAAACGACAAACAGAAGAGCCAGAAGGAGACTTCCTTCAACCAGAACTCTTCGCCGATTGCTGAACTCAGCTCGTGACGTCCAGGAAATTAGAAACGGAGCGACCACCAGCGCGCCAAAGCCGTCGCCTAACCACCACGTCAGCCACAGGCCAGTAAAGTTGGACCAGAGCGCCGCGCCGCCCAAACACAAGCTCAACGTCCCAATCGTCGCACTTACCGCGGGACTTAACACAACAGCGAACAGGACGAATTGCAACACTCCGGCAATCGAAGCAAACGTTTTATAGGGAGGTTGCATGCGCCTCAGTAAATACCAGGCAGTTAAAGCTTCCAGAGTATTTCCAAGGGCTATGCCCGCCGCCGTGGCAAGGGAAACGTGGGTAAGCAGATTTGCGCCAAAGGCGCCCAGCAAAATGGCGGGCCAGAATTTTTTACCGAGAACAAGTAATGCCGCTATCGCGACACCCGTTGGAGGCCAAACAGGAGAGACGTTTGTGTGAACCGAGGCCAGGCTGAGGCCGAATTCAGCAGCGGCGAAATAGACGATTGCGACTGCAAGCGCGACCAGCGCGTTCTGCGGGGTTGTAAGTTTTCGCCGGGTCAAGATTTCGTTAGCCGAAGGATCGGATTCGGGGGAACCAAACCATGGGGGCGATGATTATAGCCGAGCGTGCCGTGCCTTCTCAACGAGTAAGATCCGAAGCGTTCACTACGGACAAATCAAATCCAGCAGAGGTGCTGGCCGGGATTCTGACATAACAGATCAAGTGAGGCGTTCTCGCGAAAATACAACCTTAATTATTAACGGTAATGTCCGCTGCCGTACAGACCGCGACGGAAATTGCTTATATGAGTCGTATATCACGGCACGCTTGGCCCAGGGTTCTGTGCTTTTGCGGTCAAAGGAAATGCATAACAGCCGCCTTGGGCGTTGCCGATTGTAAAGAGCGAGCTCAGATCCCCTCTTAGCTGGAGGTTTCAGCTTTGTCGAGCAAAACTAGCATCCTTTACCTCGAGGATCATGAGGACACGCGCGACTTAATCCGGCTTGTCCTGGAATATCGGAACTACGACGTTGCCACCACCGCTACGGTCGCCAGTGGCCTGACTCTGGCGCGGTCACGGCATTTCGATCTCTATTTGTTAGATTCGCGCCTTCCCGACGGTTCTGGTTTGGATTTTTGTCGAGAACTGCGTGGGTTTGACTCCCTCACGCCGATACTCTTTTACTCGGCGGCCGCGTCCGAATTAGATAAGCAAAGCGCCCTGGCTTGCGGCGCACAAGGCTATCTAACCAAGCCCACCTCGTACGAAGATCTATGCGCGCTTGTCAAAAGTCTCATACTTGACTCCCATCAAATGACCCTCGTAACGAGGGCCTAGTATCCTCGCCCGCCCAGAAAAATTTTTGCATTTACTGTTGCAAGCGCATCGCTCAAGCTGTATAAAGTCGGCCAACTGGGTGATGGCTGGATGCCTCACCCCGGTATAGCTAATTGAGTCTTCAGATTCTTAGCTGTGCGAGAGAGCGGCGGCGGGGTGAGGACGTTGCCGCTCTATTTTTTTGTTTGCGGCCTTTCGTCCTGAGCGAAGCTCATTTTGCCTTACCACTCAAGCTCTTCTTCAACACGGCGACCAAGTCGATCACTTTGGCTGGTTCTCGCTCTTCAGTTTCCACTTCGACGACGTTGCTGCGCTTTTTCTCTTTCTTCTTAACGAGTTTAAGCAAAGCTTCGGCCTGTTCATCCTGAAGCTTCGCGCCGCTAAACTCCTTTTTTGACCTGCTGCTTATTAATTTCTCAAACTTGCGCACACTCGCCGCCGGGACCTTTTTCTTTTTCGGCAGGCCAAGATCTGCCGGAGAACGAAGCTCGTCCACAAAGCGCATCGTTTCCGCTCGTAAAAGTCCGTGATCGGAAAAAATTGCCACCAGATATTCCTTACCGCGCATGACAAAGGTGGCCAGGCCGGCAAATCCGCTTTTTGCCATTGTCTCGGCAAGCAGTTTATATGCCTTTTCGGAACCGCTTTCGGGAATCAAGAAATAGCCGCGCTCGAAGTGAACTGGGGGAATGGAATCTTCTTTAACAAAGCGCGTCAGATCGATGTCGCGGGTCTTCTCGGGTGCCAGCCGCTCCAACTCCTCATCCGTGACCACGACGTATTTTCCTTTTTTGAATTCATAACCGCGTACCAGCTCGTCCGCATCAAGATCTTTCTCTGTTTTTTGTGAATAGTAGCGGCGCTCCAGCGGCGCTCCCTCGTCGGAAAGCATGCGCAGCGATGGGCGGCTCGACTTGTTTGCGGGAAATAAATTCACCGGTACGCTAACGAGCCCGAAGGTAAGTGTGCCCGACCAAAATGGCCTCATTCTTGCCGGCTCGTTGTCAAGCGACTCGACTCTTTTTGTTGCTCTCTTAGGCAGCGCGTTTCTCCTTCTTTAGCGATTCCAGACTCTTGGCAAGCACGCTGTCGAGCGAGGTCGTCTTGCGTTTTGTTTTCACAACCCGCAGCTTCGGCGCATGGCCCTTCGCTTTGCGCTCGATGAATTCCATCACCCGCTTGCGATACTTGTCTTCAAACTCTGCGGCATTGAATTCGCCCTCGAGCATGCCAACGAGCTGTTTCGCCATGTTTAATTCCTTCGCTGAAGGTGCGCGGCCTGCGGGCTTTGGCAATTCGCGCGCGGAGATGACTTCCGCCGCATTTCTCAACGTGCAAAGAACCAGGTAGCCATCCTGCGAACGTAGCGCACCAATGTATGGCTTGTTGCGCATCACCCAGCGCGCGATTCCCTCACGCTCGCTCTTCTCCAGCGCTTCCGCCAGCGCAAAGTAATCCTGCTCATTGCCGTCTGGTCCAAGGTAGTAGGGCCTTTCATACCATTGCTGATTGATCGATTCCGGCGGCACGAATTCCGTCACTTCGATTTCGCGCGAGGGCTTCGGCTCAAGACTCTGCAAGTCTTCATCGGTAAGAATGACAAACTTTCCCGGCTCTACTTCATAAGCCTTCTGGATTTCCTGGTTAGTAACTTCGTCGCCTGAATCTGGACTTACCATGTGCTGTTTCACTCGCATCAAGTGCTTGTCGTCCAGGATGTGAAACCGCACCGTGCGATCGGCAACCGCTGAATACAGCTTCACCGGAATTTTAGTTGCACCAATCTTCAGCTCGCCTTTCCAAATTGCGCGTCCTGCCATAACTTAAGCAACCTCGATATCGGATTCATCGGTACAAGTCGGACAAGAAATGTGCATCCTAGTGGTTACGGCCACACACATTGGACAAAGTGGTCCATCACAATCCAAGCAGCGATACTCCGTCTCGTATAAATACAGGTGATTGCATGCCGGACAGACTTCTGTACCGACTTCCAGCCACCAGGGCGGTTCACGTCGCGACTTTGGCATGATGGAAAAAGTTAACGCAGTTTCAGTTCCACAAGTAGGACAGCCATTCTTGCCTGTCACGTCTTGTGTGTTCAAATAGAACTGCTGCGGGAAGTGCAACTAAGTCGTAGAAGGGGCCGGCCAAAGACGTTTCAACAGCAGATCGAGCAGCCACGAACCACATCCCACTAGTGCACTCAGCACCAGCCAAAATTTCCAATAACTGGTGAACATCCCTTCCCAGCCTTCCTGGACCCGTTGCGAGAGATTGACGTTAAAGGCGATTGGCGTAAATAGACGTGAGGCAAGTTGCACAATGAAGTACCAGAGAAAAGAATAAGCCCACGCGCCGCCGTTCATTCTTACTTTCCTGAGAACGAGAATGCCTACCGACAATCCACCCACGTGCGCCAGCGTTGAAGCTAACACTCCATAGAATTCCGAGCCACTAGCTTCTCCCGTTATGAGCATTCCCCAGGTCGGCACAACGTAAAGACACCAGACAACGACGCCGGGCATGCCCCAGATGACTGCAACCCGGATCAGCAGTGCTTGCTCGAAAAAAATCCCCAAAGCCAAAAGCAGGTTCCCAATGTTACACATCCAAAGCATGTGGCCGAGCTGGTTAATCTGCCAGTAGTGAATCGCCTGTGCCAGGAAAAATATCAACGGCAGCAATCCAAGCAGGCGAAACTGTTTGTCGGAGAGTTTGTAGCTGCGCAAGTTGTTAATCGATCCGGATTCTGTTTTTTCTACCAAAGATCACTCGCCGCCGTGCGACTTTTCGTCTTAGAATACCACTTCTGTTTATACCAGAAGCAGCTGCTGAAGAAATCTGAACACGCAAGCATGCCATCACTCGAAGACTTACTGAACAAATCTATCCCGGAGCTCCGAGAAATATTCCTCGAGCGGCGCCGGCGCGTGCCCCGGGGTTTGCTTGAGGCGCTTGAGTCCGACAATCGCAACGGCGCGCAGCAACTCGCAAAACAAATCCGCAAACGCTATCGCAGCAATCGCGCTGAAGGGCAACGCCTGCACACGCTGTTGCGCTTTGAGATTGACCTCTGGGCGCGCGGCTATGGCTTGGTGGCCGGCGTAGACGAAGCGGGCATGGCGCCCCTGGCCGGCCCTGTAGTTGCGGGCGCAGTTATCCTGCCGCAGAATTACAAACTGCGCGGCCTCAACGACTCAAAGAAAATTCTTGATCAGGAAAAACGTGGTGAGCTCGCTCTTCAGATCAAGCACGATGCCGTCTGCTGGTCGGTGGGCTTCGCTGAAGTTGAAGAAATCGACCGCATTAACATTTATCACGCCGGCCTGCTGGCGATGCAACGCGCGCTTCAGGGACTTAGCTGCCTGCCGGATTTCGTCCTGGTCGATGCCCGAAGGATTCCACAATGCCCGGCGCCGCAACGCGGCATTATTCGCGGCGATGCTCTGTCCGCCACCATTGCTGCCGCTTCGATTATCGCCAAGACGACCCGCGACGCTCATATGCTGGAACTGGATGGACTCTACGCGGGTTACGGTTTTGCCGCGCACAAAGGTTATCCAACCCCCGAACACTGTCGCGCTTTGAAGGAGCTTGGCGCCCTCCCCATTCATCGTCGCAGCTTTGGTCGCGTGCGCGAAGTGCTCGGCCTGGATCCGATCCAGAGTGAGCTCTTCGAAGAACAACCTGCGCCATTGGACGCCGCCGCTGCTTCCGCCTAAACAAATTCCATCGTTCCGCAATAGTTAAAGCAATCCTTTAGCTCATGCTCGAATCAATGGCATCCCTAACCGAATACAAGAAGAAGCGCAAATTCAACAAGACTCCCGAGCCGGGCCCGGAGAAGAAGCACACCAAAAGTGGACGACTATTTGTGGTCCAGAAGCACCGCGCAACGCAGCTCCATTACGATTTCCGCCTTGAGGCTGATGGCGTTCTAAAGTCGTGGGCAGTGCCGAAAGGACCATCGCTTGATCCAGCAGTCAAGCGTCTGGCGATGCAAGTTGAAGATCATCCGGTCGACTATGCCGACTTTGAGGGAGTAATCCCGGAAGGTGAATACGGTGGCGGCACAGTCATGGTTTGGGACATCGGCACTTACGAACCTGAGAACACTGACGACGTTGGCGCTGCGCTGCGCAAAGGTGAGTTAAAGTTTTCCCTGAACGGAGAAAAACTGAAAGGTTCCTGGGTGTTGGTGCGTACACGCGACCGCCAATGGTTGTTGCTGAAGCACCGCGATTACTACACGACTGAGGAGGAAGTAACTGATATAGCACCCGCTTCCATTCTCACTCGGCGCATACTCGCCGAGATCGCCGAAGACGAGGGAGGCGACGTAAAGAAAGCGGCCACTGGCGACCCAAAGAAGGTGCCGCGCCGAACTGGTGTAAAGCGGAGAAAGAAGGGCGGCAAGAAGAAAGTCTGGCACAGTAAAGGGAGCTAAGGCTTTGCATTAACTTAGTAGGACAGGCATCCCGGACTGTCCGAGGTTTCTATGGACTGCGGCGGCTTGACGCCGCTTAGCAGCACAGCGGCTTGACGCCGCTTAACAGCGCGGAGGCGTCGAGTGTTTTCTTGCACGAGATCGCGGGCGTAACTAAAAGCGGTGTCAAGCCACCGCAGTCCAAATGATCGAAGCGACCGCCGTAACTTGGAATGAAAGCGCCGCGGATAGACACTGATCAATCAGCGACCTCCCGACCCGCTAAACGCTAACCCGCCAGCAACCCGGCATAAGACAGTTCACCGTTAATAATTCGCGCGGCGCTTGTAAATGGATGCGGCTCCTCATGAGCAGCATCGAGAATGTGAATCACTTCAACGCCCCGAACCTTGAGAAAATCTGAAATCAAGCTGCGGTGGCAACGCCACCATAAAGCCTCAGCACACATAATCGCGGTGCGTCTCACGCTGACAATCTCCAGCAAACGCCCTATGCCCAGTTGAAACTCAGTCGTTTCCATGTGGTCGGCATAGCCGCGAAGTGATTGATTTTTCCAGGCCGTATTCTTTGAATCTTTCCGCGTTTGCCGCCGGCCTCCAAGCTCGGCTAGATGAAAATACGCAATGCCGTTCTCAGGCAGCGCGCTTGCAAGCTGTTGTTTATTGAATTGTGGGTAGCGTCGTGAGCCGGGGAAAGTTCTCACGTCTATCAGCGCTTCGATCTCGTGCGCTTTGAGGATTTGATTGAACTCCTCTGCTGACCGCGTGGAGTGGCCGATGGTCCAGAGGCGAGATGTTTCATTCGCTGCCGCCGTACTAATCTTCTCCTTCATGTTTACTCTTCAACACGGGGGCGCTGCAATTCAGCTCATGTTTTCTCTCAACTGTCTGCTTGCCGACCCTTGAGGAATTACCTCAGTCTCCAGCAGGAGCGAGCAGGAATGTTAAAGTGACGACTTAAAGGTAAGGTTCAAGTTTGAAGCGGCCCCGCTTCGCCAGGAGTGGCTCCCACAAATCACCGAGCCGCCTCACTCTCGCAGGCACGTTGTCAATGCGAAAGTCTTCCAGGCTCACGCCGCGCTCGAGTTCTTTCCAGGTTACTGGAGTTGATACGGTCGCCTTCGGCCGTGGCCGGATCGAGTAGATCGATGCCAGCGTTCGGCCCCAGGCGTTCTGGTTGTAGTCGACCAGTACCGTCCCCTTTGGCCGCTTGGCAACTACGTAGACTGCAGTCATCAGCTTCGGCGCTTGTGCCGCGATCGCGTGAGAAAATTCCTTCGCAAACTTCCACACTTGCTTCTGTGTCGGCCCGCGCTGGATGGGGACGTAGATATGGATGCCCTTGGAACCGGTTGTCTTTGCGTAACATGGCATCTTCAAAGACTCAAGTCCTTCCTTCAATAACAGCGCGGCTTCAATTACTTTCGCGAAGTTCGCGCCGGGCACCGGATCGAGATCGAAGTGCAAATAATCGGGCCTATCAACATCATCGCAGCGCGCATACCATTGGTTAAGATCAATGCAGCCGAGATTGATTAACCACATCAATGAAGCCAGATCCTGAATCATGGGAAAGTCAATTACATTGCCGGAAGAATGCTCAATGTGACAGAGCTCCAGCCAATCGGGATGTGGCTTTGGAGTACGCTTCATGAAGAAAAACTCCCCCGCCGCGCCATTCGGATAGCGCTTCATCACCATCGCGCGATCGATAATGTGGGGCAGTAAAACTCCCGAGACATCGGCGTAATACTGCAACAAGTCGCGCTTTGTTATTCCCAGCTCCGGCCAAAAAAGCTTCCCCAGATTCGTAAGCTTGACGACACGCCCGTCTAGATCCAGATCCAGGCTCGTCTCCTTGCGCGGCAACACCAGGCGCTTCGCAGGCGCCTTGCTGCGTTTGGGCTTACTCGCCGCGCGTTCGACTCTCGCAGGATGGTAATCTCTGGTCGCAGGTTTTACGGGCATACAATGGCCCAGCTTTGAAGCCAGCGTTCCTGGAGCTGTCGCTTGTTAAGGTTTTACTTTAAGAGTAAACCGGGAAGGGAACACTATTTCTTGCCTTGCAATGATTCCAGATTGACCTGCTCGGTCTCTTTCTCAATCGCTTGCAGTGCCTTCATCAGCATTTCACGGTGCGCCGCATGCACCGCCCTCGTGAGTTGTGCTTCGATCCTCACTCGCGAAAGTCGCAACGATTCAAGCCTCTGATCCTGCTGATTGGATCGGTCGGACGCTTCTTTGCGCCCGGCTTCATACGCGCGGTCCTCTTCCTCGATTTGAGCCTCAACGGATTTGCTTTCCCAACCTCGTGCCATAGTTTTTGTAGGACAGGCATTCCTGCCTGTCCCCTTCTCTTTTCGGATGGCTATCTCAAAGACAGGCCCGATCACCTGTCGTCCGGCAAAACGCCTTCACACTATCGTACCATCTTTGATCACTGCGTTCTTAGGGACGATGATGATGCCATCGCGAATGAAGTAAGAACCATCCGGACCATTTGCTTCGAACGCTTTGGCTTCATTCACCAGGCTGACACTGCTGCCAATGCGTGCGTTCTTGTCGATGATTGCGCGTGTGATGATTGTGTTCGCACCCACGCCAATGCGTGGGAAGTTGCTCGTAAGATCCGTGCTCATCTCTTCGAGAGTCTGGTAATAGTCGGCGCCCATCATGTAGGCGCCGTCGAGTTGTGCGCCTTCGGCGATGCGGCTACGCAAGCCGATCACCGAACGGTTAATCTTCGCGCCGTTGATAATGCAGCCGTCGCTGACGATCGAATCGCGAATTTCGCAATCATCGAATTTCGACGGCGGCAAATAACGCGCGCGCGAAAGCAGCGGCGCCTCAGCATCGAAAAGATTGAACGGTGGAATCGCTGCGGTCATGTCGAGGTTGGCTTTGTAGAACGCGGCAATCGTTCCGATGTCTTCCCAGTAACCATCAAACAAAAAGCCCTGCACATTGTAACGACCGATCGCGCCGGGAATCACTTCCCGGCCAAAGTCCACGTGCTGGGTGTCTTCGGCCAGCAACTGCTCAAGCCGATCGTATTTGAAAACGTAAATGCCCATGGACGCTAGATAAGGTCGGGCGAGCGCATCGGCTGCGTTCAAACCCATCGTGGTCGTATCGACGCGCATTGATTCGAGCGCATTGCCTTTCGGCTTTTCACTAAACTCGACGATACGCCCCGCGGCATCGGTTTTAAGTAAACCAAACTCACTCGCCGAATCTGCCGGCACTGGGATCACGGATATTGTGATGTCGGCGTCGGTCTCGTAATGACGCTTCAGGAAATCGCGATAGTCCATGCGATAAAGATGATCTCCCGACAGAATCAAAAGCGTGTTGATGCGCCAATCGCGAATGTGCGGCAAAACCTGACGGACAGCGTCCGCGGTCCCCTGAAACCATTGGCCGCTTTCCGGAGTTTGTTCCGCCGCCAAAATTTCTACAAAAGCGTTAGCAAAAGTCGAGAAGTGATAGGTCTGCGCGATATGCCGGTTGAGCGACGCTGAATTGTACTGCGTTAACACGAAGATGCGGATGACATCGGAGTTAATGCAGTTTGAGATGGGTACATCAACCAGCCGGTACTTCCCACCCAGCGGCACCGCGGGTTTCGAACGTTGCTGCGTCAAAGGAAACAAACGCGTTCCGGCGCCACCGCCAAGAATTACTGCAAGTAAATTGCGCTTCTCGGGCATTGGTTAAGCTGCGAATTTTGTAGGTGTTAGAACTGTGAACGAGCATAGACGCAAACTGCAATCACTTTCAAGCCTATACTTCAGAGGGTACTAGTTTCGCTGCAAATGTCGGACAAACTTTTTAGTTTGTCGCGGCGTTACGACAAGCTAAAGCTTATCGGACAGCAAATTGAGAGTTTTGCAGATCAGAAAGGAGGGTTCGTTAGTATTGCAGCGCAGCGCCCCCGTTGGTCCTGACACCCGCTGCTTCCTGAGCAATCTTCACACCCACGCTGGCGCCGATGCGGGTGGCGCCCGCCTCCACCATCTTGCGCGCGTCATCGAGGCCTTTGACGCCGCCCGAAGCTTTGACGCCAAGGTCTGCACCGACAGTGCGGCGCATCAAGGCGATATCAGCTACCGTCGCGCCGCCTTTGGAAAAACCTGTTGAAGTCTTTACGAAATCCGCGCCGGCGTTCTTGGCTGCCAGGCACGCGCGCACCTTCTCATCATCAGTCAACAGTGCAGTTTCAATGATCACTTTGCAGATAACATTGTATTCATGGGCCACTTCAACTACTGAGTGAATATCGTGTTCGACGAGACAATCGTCACCACTCTTCAATGCCCCGACGTTAATAACCATGTCCACTTCGCGGGCGCCGTCAAAAATTGCGCGGCGCGCTTCATAAGCTTTCACATCCGCAAGCGTCGCGCCCAGCGGAAAACCGATAACAGTGCAAACCGGCACACCGCTCCCCTGCAGATTGCATGCTGCAGCGCGCACCCAGGTGGGATTCACACAAACCGACGCGAAGCGATAGCGGGCTGCTTCTTCACAAAGCACGCGAATGTCTTCATCGGTTGCTTCCGGCTTGAGCAAGGTGTGGTCTATCAGGCTGGCCCAGTCGCGCGCGGATGAAGTTTCGCCGAGCACTAACCCAATGCGTGCTGCTCCGGCATCGACGATGCGATGCATGCGCTCCGGACAACGGTTGAAACACTCCGAGGTGCAACCGCACATCTTCTCCTGATCCGAGCCATCGCCATTCAGGCGCGCAACTATGGCGTCAGTAATCTGCTCAATCAAGAGCTGAAGGTCACCGTTGTGCGAGTTTTGCATTAAGGTCGAACTCCGAAAGACGGCGAATCGTGCCGCTTACGAAACATTCTAACACGTGCTCAGGCGCTTGTTTATTGGCGACTGGGACCGCCGGGCGTCCCGCCTGCAATGAGCGCGCAGCGCGAATAACTCGACCACTCAACCATGTCTGGTGACGCAGGTATGCAGGCGAGACGCCCGCGGTCCCAGTGAATAAAGCTTTGGCTCAACTCGCCAAAGCAATGCGGTATCGTTACGACCGCCGGTCACCAATGTGCGGCCGTCGCGACTGAAAGCAACTGGATAACGCGCCTCATCCAACCTCGCGAGTAGCGTTCCTGTTTGCGCGTCCCAGAGCATGACACCCTTGTCGTTAGTCGTCGCCAAAATCGAGCCGTCAGCATTGAAGATTACAGAAATCGTTTTGTAGCCGATGGGCGGTAGGGCAAGTTTCAGTTCGCCTGTTTCCACATTCCACAACTTCCCTGCTGTTTGTTTATCATTTGAAGCGGTCACCAGCCAATGGCCGTCCGGGCTAAAGCTAACGTCACTGCCCTCGCTTTTAGGAAAGTTGAAAAGCAATTCACCGGTCTTAACATTCCACAGGCGAGTATCACCGTGAGAGAAAGTTGCGATTGTGCGGCCGTCGGGCGCGAACTCAAAACCCTTCATATAGCCCTCGCGGCGACCTTTCGGGGCTATTTGTCCGCGCCGTTCCCCGCTCTCAACATCCCAAAGCTTCATCCCGCCCTGTTGCTCGACCGTCAACAACGCGGTGCTGTCGGGACTAAAACTGGCTCGATAGATGCGCTCGTTATTCGTGATGTTCGTTTTGAGTCGTCCATCCGCCGCCTCCCAAATCTTCGCTGACTTGTCGCCATTGATAGTGAAGACCCAGCGGCCGTCGGCGCTATATCCGGTTTGCAATAGCAGAAAATGGGGACTGCTACCAAACACCATTTTTGCGGTGTCCTTAACGCCGCTATCGCGCGTATCGTGCTTGAGCGTCATGCGCTCTTGCCCGGTCGAAGCATCCGAGACAGTCACAACGTCATCTTCGCGCTCTGAGAGTACCGACCCACCATCGGGACTAAAAGGAACTGGTCCAAACTCGTCTTCAAAAGTAAAACTTGACTTTAGTTTTGTTTCGAGATTTCGTTTGCGTCCCGCTATGGTCGCTTTCAATTTCCAGGAACCCACTTCCCAAAGTCGCACGCTCTTGTCGAGATAATCGCGCGTGGCAGCCGCGCGGCCGTCAGGACTGAATGCAAAGCCGCTGACTGCCTCCTTGCCATTTTTCAACGTCGCTTTCAATTCTCCAGTTTCAGTGTCCCAGATTGTGATGCTGCCGCCCTTGCCGCTCATCGCGGCCAGGCTGCCGCCGGGACTGAACGTGATTAGAGCTTTGCGACCAACAAAGCGGGAAGGTCCTTTGTAATCAGGTAGCTTTGCTTTAAGAGTGACAGTCAGTTTGTCCGAGGACTGAATGGAATTGATGGCCGTCGGCTCTTGCGCCACAACAGTATTCGCGAAAATCGTCGCGGCGAGTACCAATGCACCAAGCGACCAGCGACAATCACAATTATTTCTCATCCTTTAATCTTATCCTTTTGATAATTGGAAACCGAAAGCTCGGCGAGTCTCTAATGCAGGTATTGCCGTTCGATGGCCTCGATCTTTGCTACGCGTTTGCGATGTCGTTCTTCCGTCATCTCCGTGGCAAGCCAGGCGCGCACGATGTCGCGCATCTGCGCGCCGTTGATTGTCTTGCTGCCGAGCGTCAAGACGTTCGCGCCATTGTGCTCGCGCGAGTTTCGGGCGACTTCGACCGAGTAACAAGCGGCGGCGCGCACGCCGGGAACTTTGTTTGCTGTCATCGCGCTGCCCACGCCGGCGCCGTCAATTACGATGCCGACGTCCGCCGTGCCTTCGGCAACGCTCCTCGCTACCGCATAAGCGAAGTCGGGATAATCCACCGCGTCTTCCGAGTTGGTACCAAAATCGTGGACCTGATGGCCGAGCGAAGTCAGAAAAGTCTTGAGTTCTTCCTTCATCTTAAAGCCGCCATGATCGGCGCCGATCGCAATTAGCTTTGAAGCGTCGGAACCCCGCCGCGGCGCGCGACGGACAATCTGGATTTGCTTTTCGCTCACAATGTCCGCGGCCAGCGGTGTCAAGCGCGCGCCTTCGGCCATGCGCAGGACGGACCCTCCGGCAAGATCGCGCACATCATCTTCAGTGATGACTGTCTTTGACGACTCATCGGCCGTGACAGTTGTTTGTGATGAGAGTGCCGGCACCGTGTCAATGAAACGGCTGGGGGTGGTTGATGAAGCGGACGCTGGCCCTTCAGGAAGGGCTTTGTCGAGCACGTCACGAACCAGCGCTCTTATGCGGTCGCGTGTAGAATTATCGTCCATAAAGAAATGTCAGTAGTTAGTTGTCAGTGGTCAGTGGTAATGCGCGCCGCATCTTGTTTTGCAACTGACTACG
The DNA here is from genome assembly GCA_035643935.1 of Pyrinomonadaceae bacterium. Classification (GTDB taxonomy): domain Bacteria; phylum Acidobacteriota; class Blastocatellia; order Pyrinomonadales; family Pyrinomonadaceae; genus PSRF01. Next base: position 15,395 of record DASQPM010000419.1, read on the forward strand.
GACCACTGACAACTAACTAGACTAGCGATTCATCCCGCAGATCGAGCAGCCGCCCGGCGGATGCTACGACTTTGCCTGCTCGCAATTTCATGTCGACCCGGCCAACGTAGATGCCGCTCTTGCCTACTTGAAAGATAATGGTGTCGTTGCCGGAAGGTTGTTTAGTCAGCACCGGCTTTTGCATGAAGGTGTGCGTGTGTCCACTGGCGATAAAGTCGATGCCATCAACTTGCGACGCCACCTGCGTGTCGCCAATCTCGCCTGCGTTCGCATTGGGATAATAGCCAAGGTGTGACATGCCAATGACGAGTTGGCAACGTTCGCGCTGACGGAGAATTTCAACCACATCACGTGACGCCTTGAAAGGATCCATATACTTCACGCCTTTGAAATTTTCCGGCGTGATCAGATTGTCCGGACTGATTCCCAGGCCAAAGAGCCCAACGCGCACTCCGCCCAGGGTCCGCACAAGGTAACGCTTAACTCGGGGCGCGAGCGGCGTGCCGCTCAGATCGTAGTTGCTGGACACAAAATCGAAGTTGGCAAATTTCATGGCCGCAACCAACGCGTCCACGCCATTATCAAAATCGTGGTTGCCCAGTGTGCCCACGTCGTAGCCGATCAGAGACATCGACTTGTATTCAACTTCGCCTTTATAAAAATTGAAGTAAGGCGTGCCCTGAAAAACGTCGCCCGCATCGATCATCAGGGTGTTTGGATTTTCCTTGCGCACGCGCTTGACCAGCGTGGCCCGGCGTGCGACCCCTCCCTTTCCCCCGTACAACTTGTCATTGTCTGGCAATGGATCGATCTGCGAATGAGTGTCGTTAGTGTGCAGGATCGTGATCAACGTTTCGCCGGCCGACACGTTAAGCAATGGCGACGAAATTGCCGACCACACGGAGCTTGAAAACAACTGTGCCCGCGACTGTGGCAAAGCGAGCACAGCTCCGCCGGCGATTGCAGCTTGCAGGAATCTGCGCCTGGTAATCATTGCGGTTGCTCCGGCGTTTCCGAACTTGATTTGTCGAAAACGAAACGGCCATCGAGGGTGGGACGTATTTCGCGTCCCGCCGCTGTTTCCGATTTCACGTAATTAATCATCGCGTCGCGAATCGTAAGCCCAATGGGTTTGATTGTTTTTGCCGCGCGCAAAATCGAGTAGTCCCCTTCTGTTGCCGAGGGTTTTGTCGAGCGACGATTCATCAAGTAATCGATGCTAACCACCGTGTAGATCGCTTTTGGATCGATCTCTTCTTGCTTTCCATCAATCAGCAAGCGCACCGTTTCAAGTTCCGGCGTCTTGTCGCTGCCGGTTCGATATTTTATACGCGCGCCGGACTGCGCATCCCGGTGAGAAACTACCACGCGCACCAGATCCAAAACCTGCGCTCCCGCAAGATCGAATGCAACCAGTGCGTTTTCAAACGGCAGCAGTTCGAAAATGTCCCGTTCGCTGAGCTCGCCTTCAGCCATAACACTCTTGCGCAGGCCGCCGCCGTTGGTTACAGCAAGCACAACCGGCTTGCCAAGTCGACGGCCGGCTTCTGCGCGCATCCCGTCGGTCACGAAGTTTCCCAGTGAGCCGGAGCCGATGCCGCCTTTCCGCAGCTCCCCTTTGAGTTTGCCGATCTTC
>DASQPM010000420.1:0-13220 GCA_035643935.1 Pyrinomonadaceae bacterium
GCTGGCCGCTGAAGAGAGTCATCCCGGCGAGGTGTTGGACCAGGACTTCATTGCAAACTACACGGACGGGTTTGCGGAGTTTGCCGAGGCGATTAAGCACGCGCACTGGGGCGACCTGCTCGATCAAAGCGGAGTTTCAAAAACTCATATCGAAGATGCTGCGAAAATCTTCATTGAATCGGAGCGAACAATTTTCTGCTGGGCCATGGGTCTGACGCAGCACAAAAATGCAGTAGCCAACATTCAGGAGATCGCCAATTTGATGCTATTGCGCGGGCAGATCGGAAAGCCTGGGGCAGGTCTTTGCCCGGTTAGGGGACACAGCAATGTGCAAGGCGATCGCACGATGGGAATTTGGGAGCGGCCCTCCGACGCATTTCTCGACAAGCTTGGAGCCGAGTTTAATTTCCAGCCGCCGCGCGCGCATGGTCATGACACGGTTCGCGCGATTCAGGCCATGCATGAGGGACGCGCCAGAGTTTTCTTTGCGCTGGGTGGAAACTTTCTGTCGGCAACCCCGGATACTGAGTACACTGCCGACGCGCTGCGTCGTTGCCGTCTGACTGCGCATGTCTCAACTAAGCTCAACCGCGCACACCTGATTACCGGCGAACAAGCGCTCATCCTGCCTTGCCTGGGACGCACCGAGACTGATATGCAGGCGAGTGGGACACAGTTTGTGACTACGGAAAATTCAATGGCGGTGGTGCAAGCGTCGCGTGGATTTCTGCCGCCGGCTGCCGCCGAGTTACTGAGCGAACCGGCCATCGTTGCGCGATTAGCGACTGCTACTTTGGGTCAACGGTCCGCGATCAACTGGCAGGAGTTGGTCGCCGACTACAATCGCATTCGCGATCACATTGAAAGAGTGGTTCCGGGATTCGATGATTACAACATTCGAGTGCGGCATCCAGGCGGCTTTCATCTACCAAGTCCGGTGAGCCAGCGAGTGTTTAAGACCGTAACTGGCCGGGCGCGTTTTACTGTTCATGCTTTGCCTAAGCACGATCTAAAGCCGGATCAGTTGTTAATGATGACGATTCGCAGTCACGATCAATTCAACACTTCAATTTATGGTTTGGACGATCGCTATCGCGGGATTTCGGGCGGCCGGCGCGTCGTCTTCCTGAATCAGGACGACATGGCCTTATTGCGTTTGACGAAAGGGCAGATGGTCGATCTTGTTAGCCACTTTGAAGGGGAAGAGCGCATCGCGCACAACTTTATGGTCGTGCCCTACAGCATTCCGCGGCACTGTGCGGCAACCTATTTTCCTGAAACAAACGTGCTGGTGCCGGTGCGCAGCGTGGCGGAGAAAAGCAATACGCCGGTTTCGAAGTCGGTGGTAATCAGCATTCGACCGTCTGTTAAATAACGCGAAAACTGATAGCCATCGCGCGGCCGAATAAATAAAAGGGCTACGGTCTCAGAATAGAACGAGCGGGTTTTCGTGCTGTAGGCACGAGATGTTTATAGTAATCAGGGTTTAATGAGATTCTTTGCCCATTTATGGGCGGGAGATATTTCGCTCCTTCGGAGCTTGGAAAGGCTTAGGTTGTTACGGGAGCTATAAACATCTCGCCGCTAATGCGGCGAAGACACTAGCGGCCAACGTTTGAGCCAATTTGAATCTAGAAAAATAGGCAATCTCAAATAACCGATGACCTTTCAAGTGATGCAAAAAGAAACCAGTTCGAAAGCAGCCTTATACGCACACCTCGCGGGGCAGCTTCAAGCGCTGCTCGAAGGCGAACACGACTTGATTGCCAACGCGGCAAACTTCGCGGCACTGCTTTATCATTCGTTGCCGGACGTGAATTGGACCGGATTCTATTTGTTCAAGGAAGGCGAGCTGGTTTTGGGTCCGTTTCAGGGAAATCCGGCGTGTGTTCGCATCGCGATAGGCAAGGGAGTTTGCGGCACTGCCGCCGAGCTTAAACAAACTGTCGTAGTCGAAAATGTCTACGAGTTTCCCGGCCACATCGCCTGTGACAGTGCTTCGAATTCCGAGATCGTGGTGCCACTGATAAAAGACAAGCAATTGATCGGGGTTCTCGATCTCGACAGTCCATCGTTCGCCAGATTTGACGACGAAGATGCTCGAGGTTTGAATGAGTTGGCAGACATTTTTGTTCAAGCAGTTCAAAGTTCAAGCGGTTCAGAGTCCAAGCTCTAGCTTGCCGGGGTCCAAGAGGAGCAACCTAAAGGTTGTACTCTGAACTACGAGGAAACCAATGCTCAAGATTCGCAAAGCTGAAGCGCGCGGCCACTTTGATTTTGGCTGGCTCAACACTTATCACACTTTTTCCTTTGGCGATTATTACGATCCGTCGCACATGGCCTTTCGCTCGCTGCGTGTGATCAATGAAGACTTGGTGGCGCCCGGACGAGGCTTTCCCACGCACGGCCATCGCGATATGGAAATCGTCACCTACATTATCGCGGGCGCGCTCGAACATCGCGACAGCATGGGCAGCGGCTCGATCATCCGGCGCGGAGACGCGCAGCGAATGAGCGCGGGCACGGGTGTTAGACATAGCGAGTCAAATCCTTCAAAAGAGGAACCGGTCCATCTGCTGCAAATCTGGATCATGCCGGAGCGAGAGGGGCTGCAGCCCGAATACGAAGAAAAGAGGTTTGCGGATGAAGAGAAACAAAACCGACTGCGCCTGATAGTTTCGCCCGATGGAGACGAAGGAGCAGTGTGCATTCATCAGGATGCGAAGATTTACGCGAGCGTGCTTGATGAGGGAAAGTCAGTGAATCATGAGATAGCAACTGGCCGGCACGCGTGGCTGCAGGTTGCCGGCGGCGCGATCGAGCTAAATTGCACTCCGCTTAAACATGGCGATGGCGCCGCCGTAAGTCAGGAAGATCAATTGAGCATCGTCGCCCGCGAGCCATCAGAAGTTTTGTTATTTGATTTGGCCTGACGATTCTTAAAGAACGAAAGGAAGGTCGCAGATGGAAGCAACACGAGTCACAGTTGATGAAGTGAAAGAACGGATGGATCGCGGCGAGCAGTTTGCTTTTGTCGACACGCGCAATCCGATTGCCTGGGGGCAAGCCAAAACGAAGTTGCCCGGCGCGGTGCGTGTGCCTGCCGACGAAGTTGAAAAACATCTGGCGGAAATTCCGCATGACCGCACCGTAATCAGCTACTGCACTTGACCGCACGAAGCATCAAGCGCCCGGGTGGCGCAGGAACTCTCGGCCCACGGTTACAAGAACGTTCACCCGCTTTTCGGCGGACTTGACGCCTGGGAAAAAGCGGGCCTTCCGCTAGAAGCGAAACAAGATGGCGAGTGAAAACGCAAACCAGGTGCTGGCGGCGTGGGAAACGTCCTCGCAGTATTGGAACAAGCATCAGGCGCTGATTGAAAAGATGTACGCGCCGTTGACGCGCGCGCTGATCGAGGAGTCGCAGATCGAAGCCGGCGAATCTGTGCTCGATATTGGGGGAGGCGCAGGCGAACCGTCGTTAACTATCGCTCGTGTGGTGGGCCCTTCCGGACATGTGACCTTTACTGATCCGACCGCAGGCATGGTCAAAGCCGCACGAGAAGAATCTGAGCGCCGCGGCCTTCCTAACATCGAGTTTCAACAATGCGCTGCTGAAGATCTTCCTTTCGGCAACAATGTTTTTGACGCGGCCGTGGGACGGCTCTCGGCCATGTTCTTCTCCGATGTTGCCACGGCGCTGCGACAGATATTGCGCGTAGTGAAACCTGGTGGCTACGTCGCGTTTCTCGTGTGGGCCGACCGGGAAGTCAATCCATTCTTTAGCGTGATCACGGAGATTCTGGATCAGTTTGTGCCGGCTGAACCGGAAGACGAGGACGCGCCGGCCGCGTTTCGTTTTGCACGGCCGGGAAAGCTTGCAAGGCTGTTGGAAGAAGCGGGCGCAGTCTCGGTGAAAGAGCGCAGGCTGAAATTTGAGACGGAAGCACCCATCGATCTCGCTCAATTTTGGGAGCTGCGCACAGAAATGTCAGACACTTTTAGAACAAAAATCGCGAAGCTGGCAGCGGATGAAGTGATGTCGGTTCGAGATGAGGTTAAGAAGGCGGCGGCTGTTTATTTCAGCAGCGGCAGCATGAGTTTCCCGTCACAGGCGTTGATTGTAAGCGGCAGAAAAGCAGCTTGAAGTTCAGAGTCCAACCTTTAGGTTGCTCTTGCGTCGGCAGAGGCAAGCTAAAGCTTGGACTCTGAACTGCTTGTTCGTTATTTCCCAATTATCTTTCTGTCCCGTTGCAGCGGAAGATTGTCAGGATAACGATCAAAAACTGCATTCATATCGCTCAGCCGTTCGATTACCGCATTCGTAACCGCAACCAGTGACATATTCGGATCCAGGTCCGCCAGTTCGCTTTGGACCAAATCGATCCAGGCGCGCGTAAGCTCCTCCTTATATTTCTCGCGGGTGATGCCATGATGATCGAGAAAGCGCAGCAAGCTCGAGCGCATCTTCTCGAAAGCCTGTTCGGCGGTTGCGTCGCGCAGGTACCAGACGGCGACGGCCAGATGCTTGCGATGAGGAAAGTCGTCTTTGGCGGTTGTGCACGATTCCAAACCCTGCACTACGGCTTCGATTTCTGCTTCTGTTTGGTAATGGCTTTTCATCGCAATGCCTCAACGAAAGTAGCACAGACTAAAGAAACCTCTGACCAAGTGGATGCAACAACTCTTTGGAGTGCGCTGGCCTGGCAGCGCTTTGGCCGGTCGCTACCAATGCGCCTACGCCTGCTGAGTTGATTCAATGCTGCAGCGACCAGTCGCCGCGGACCAAAGCGGCGCCGGGCCGCCGCACTCCAAAGAGTTGACCGCTGGTTCAGCGGTTCCGAAAGTCTGTGCTACTTCGCAAAAAACGAGGCGGACCGATTAACTCGATCCGCCTCGTCTGGTTGAATTCTGAACGGCTATTATTTTGCCGCGGCTGCATTCACGCGCGCCGTCAATCGCGATTTGTATCGCGCTGCGGCGTTTTTGTGTAGCACACCTTTTTGCACCGCTCGATCAATGGTTGAAATCGTCGCCGGCAAAATCTCACTCGCCTGCTTTCCATCACCTTCAAGGGCGCTGCGCAAGTTCTTAAGCGAAGTTCTTAAACGGCTGCGATTGCCGCGATTGAGCTTGCGGCGTCGCTCGCTCTGCCGCATTCTCTTTTCTGCTGACTTATGATTGGGCATCAACTTCTCCAACTATCCACTGCAAATAATGCGTTTTTCTAAACGATTTGAATCAGTTTAACTGATTAACGCCAATGCGCAAGTGACGGAGTATAGGGATCGCAATATGGAGTGTCAAGCAAGCCGGACGGTTTGGAGCACGGCGTTTTTAAAGTTCATTTGACACCGATTGATGCCTGTAGTAGCGTCGCAGTCATCCAAGATATGCCAGCAATTCTTTTCCTAGCTCACACTCCTGAAAACAAACTGAACCAATTCCGTTCTGCAGAAGGAGATCGTTTCCGGTTTTGAAGCAGATCGAACTTCCACCTCGCGGCCTCGAAACGCTTTTCGGCGTTCACGATCAGAACATCAAATATCTTGAATCGCTGCTCGATGTCCGCATTGACGCGCGCGGTCAGGACGTTTCCATTGATGGCGACCCGGAGGATGTGGCCACTGCCGAGCGCATTCTCGAAGATTTCTCCGAACTCTTCAGAGAAGGCCGCTCCTTTACCGATAAGGAGCTGCGCGAAGCGTTTGCGCAGATTGCCGAGGACCGCGCGTTTAGTTTGCGCGATTACTTCACTAAGGCGCGCTTCAATCCGGCGGGCAAGAAACAGGTCGCGCCAAAGTCGGCAACACAACGCAAATACATTCAGGCGATCCAGGAGCGTGATGTTGTTTTTGGCATCGGCGTGGCCGGCACGGGGAAGACATATCTCGCAGTTGCGCTCGCCGTGCAGGCGCTAATGCAAAAGCAGGTCAACCGCATCGTGCTGGCGCGTCCCGCAGTGGAAGCCGGAGAGAAGCTTGGCTTTCTTCCCGGCGACTTGCAGGAGAAAGTTGATCCTTATCTGCGGCCGCTTTACGACGCGCTGTTTGATTTGATCGACTACGAGCGCGTGACCAAACTGCTCGAGAAGCAGGTGATTGAGGTGGCGCCGCTTGCCTTCATGCGCGGCCGCACGCTATCCGATGCTTTCATTATTCTTGATGAAGCGCAAAACACCACCAGCGAACAGATGAAGATGTTTCTGACGCGTATCGGCTTTGGCTCGAAGGCGGTAATTACCGGTGACGTCACGCAGGTGGATCTTCCGGCAGGAAAACGCAGCGGCTTAATTGAAGCTGAGCGCGTGCTGGCAAATCTGGATGGAATCGAGTTCATCTATTTCACCGAGAAAGACGTCGTGCGCCATAAGCTGGTGCAGATGATTATCAAAGCCTACGACGAGCATTCCCGCAAACGCGAAATGTAGACAGTCATCCGCAAAGTACGCAGATTTCAGACCTTCAAAATGTCATAGGAGGGATTTGGAAGTGCGTAACTGATTTTGCTCTTGCCATCTGCGTGATCCGTGTAATCTGCGGATAAAACATGATCGAAATCGTTAACCGCCAGCGCAAGTTTCCGATCGCCGCCGCACGTTGGGAAACATTTGCGGCGCAGGCATTGAAGGTCTTGCCGGTAAAGAACGCGGGTGCAACGGTGGTGTTTGTTTCAGACCGCGCAATGGCCGGACTCAATCGTCGTTGGCGCGGCAAGCGAGGAACTACTGACGTCCTCTCATTCCCGGCCGCACAGGACAGGTTTGAAAAATCCGCAGGACTGAATTTGGGGGACGTCGTGATTTCATTTGAGCAGGCTGCCCGCCAGGCCAACGAAAACAAGTTGAGTCTTAATACTGAGGTCGCGCAGCTTATTCTTCATGGGTTGTTACACCTTTGCGGCTATGACCATGCCACTGACAAAGGTGAAATGAATCGGCTTGAGTTACGGTTGAGAAAGAGATTGGACATCTGAAGAAGAAAGGAAGATTTTCCATTTATCATTTGCCATTGCCGAAAATCCAACGAGGCGTTATGCGACGACTTAGTACCCAAGAGGGAGTGTCCGCAAACTGACAGTTTGCTTTACAAAATGAAAAATGAAAAATGGTAAATGATAAATGGAAAATCGGCTTTATGATGTTCCGTTAATTAGCTGTTCCAACATTTACCGCGCAGCTGCTTAACTATTCACCATTTCCGATTTACTATTTACGCGACCGAAAATGCAGATTGAGATCATACTAGCGCTGGCTTCGCTGCTGTTATTTGTACTGTGTACGCTGGCGACCGTAGACATGGCCTTTGGCCAGTTGAGTGACGTGGGCCTGCGCCGGCTGATCACGGAAGCCGAAGAGCGCGCCAACGATCGTTCGGCAGCGTTTCTCAAACAGGTCCTGGAAAACCGGCCGCGCTTCAGCTTTGCCATTTCGGCAACCATTCAGATTCTGCTCGTAGTTGTTGCTGTCCTTATCACCTCGATTTCCTTGAGTCTATTCGACGACCCACGCTTTGTATTAGTTGGGCTTCTCGCTGGTCTGATTTTGGCCGGCATCTTTCGCCAGCTTGTCCCGCTGTTTATTTCTACCCGGGACCCGGAAGGAACGCTGCTGTTTCTGCTGCCGGTGATTCGTCCGTTTCTGCCGCTGATGGCGTTTGCCGCCGATCCTTTTCACAAACTGTTTGACCGGTCGCGCACTAAGGAACAGGAACTCGCCATTGATGACCAGGACGAAGACGAGGACGCGACCGACGACATCCAGGCGCTGATCGATGTAGGCGAAGCTGAAGGCATTCTGGAAGAAGAAGAAGGCGAACTAATTCATTCGATAATCGAGTTTGGCGACACGCGCGTCAGCGAGGTAATGACGCCGCGGCCCGATATTGTCGCGGTCCCGGCTGGGGCCACGGTTCGTGAGGCGCGCGACGTGATGCTCGAATCAAAGTATTCGCGGCTGCCCGTCTATCGCGATCAGATCGATAACGTCGAAGGCATTATCTACGTGCGCGACCTGTTGCAACGCTGGGCCGACGGCGACGAAGAAGGAAGTATCGCGTCCCTGAAGCGCGATGTTTATTTTGTTCCCGAAACTAAACCAGTTGCCGAGCTGCTTGAGGAAATGCAGAAAGCACACGTGCAGCTTTCAATGGTCATCGACGAATATGGCGGCGTGTGCGGGCTGGTAACCGTCGAAGACATACTCGAAGAAATCGTTGGTGAAATTGAAGACGAAGACATTGGTCACGAGGAATTGGAAGACATAGTCGAACAGGCAGACGGTTGTTATGAAGTGCTCGGTTCGACGCAAATCGGGAAAATTGAGCGGCTGTTCGACATGGAGATCGAGGCGGACGACTTTACGACGATTGCAGGCCTCGTCATCAATCATTCGGGAAAGGTTCCGCAACCGGGCGAACACCTGATATTCCGCGGATTGGATGTCGAGGTGTTGGAGGCGGATGAGCGGCGCATTGGCCGGTTGCTGGTGAAGCGTTCGGTGACGGAAGATGCGGGAGAAGCACAAGGGACAAATGCCTAAAAAGCAAAGCAAGTTTCTCGCGGGAAGAAAAATCGATCCGGCGCCGATAACGAAACGGACCACCATCAACCAACTGGTTGACGAATCGTTTTTAGCTTACAACGGCGCGCGCCTGCGCGAAGCTTGCCAGTTATTCACGGAGAAAATGTTGGAGCCGGAGGTCACGGTCGGACTTTCAATCACCGGCGCTTTAACGCCCGCGGGCCTGGGAACATCGGCGTTGATCCCGCTGATCAAAGCGGGCTTTATCGATTGGATAATTTCGACGGGCGCCAATCTCTACCACGACACTCATTTTGGCATTGGCTTGGCGATGCACCAGGGTAACGCGCAAATTTCAGACATCGTGCTGCGCGCCGAAGAAGTCGTGCGCATCTATGACATCTTCTTTGATTACTCAGTACTGCTGGACACCGACGCTTTCTTTCGCAAGATGATCACCGGCAAAGAGTTTCAGAAGACAATGTCCACCGCTGAGTTTCATTATCTGGCCGGGCGTTATGTGCGCGAGCGAGAGCGAAAGCTGGGCTTGAAAGATAAATCGCTGTTGGGAGTCGCGTACGAATATGCTGTGCCCATCTACACTTCCTCGCCGGGTGACTCTTCCATCGGCATGAACGTCGCTGCCAAAGCACTTCAGGGAAACAAACTAGCGTTCGATCCATCGCTCGACGTGAATGAGACTGCGGCCGTCGTGCTGGCGGCAAAGCGGAATGGTGGTAAAAAAGCCCGCGGCAAGCAGAAACCGGGACAATCGGCAGTTTTTATTCTCGGCGGGGGTTCGCCAAAGAATTTCCTTTTGCAAACTGAGCCCCAGATTCAAGAGGTGCTGGGCATCGACGAACGCGGGCATGATTTTTTTCTCCAGGTCACCGACGCGCGGCCCGACACGGGCGGACTTTCCGGAGCAACGCCGGGCGAAGCCGTATCGTGGGGTAAGGTTGATCCCGATCGATTGCCCGATGCAGTTGTCTGTTATGTCGATTCCACGGTAGCGCTTCCGATCATTACAGCTTATGCTTTAGCAACGCACGATGCGCGCGAGCCAAAGCGACTCTATGAACGGCGGCAAGAGTTTATGGATTTACTGCTTTCCGAATATCAGAAATCAAAACGTCGTTAAGGTAGTCGTTGAACGAAACAAGCATTAGGCGGTTTCGCATTAATCCGATAAATCTCCGCAGACAGGGGCATTAGCGAACATGGGTCTAACAGTGGTCACCGGCGAGAAACCAAGATATTACGATTGCGATAAATGCATCGCGTATTGCTGCTCAATCTATGATCGCGTTCAAGTAACACCTCGAGACGTGAAGCGATTGGCGGCGCACTTTGGCGTTACTCCGGAAGTAGCGACGACCCGCTTCACCAAGACGTGGGGCAAGGAACGAATACTGCGCCGCCGCGCTGATAAGATGTTTGGCCAGGCCTGCATGTTTCTGGATCAGGAAACGCGCAAATGCACCATCTATCACGCGCGACCCGGCACCTGTCGCGAGTTTCCCACGACGGCCCGTTGTGCCTACTACGATCTACTAAAGTTTGAACGTGCCCAGCAGGACGATCCTGATGTGCTGCCGCTTGTGAAAATTACTTTCAAAGAAAACGGCAACGGGAAATAACGCAATACTGTTCAACGAAGGACGAAAGACGTGGAACGGTTTTTAGCTGGTTTTATCGGAAAGAAGCTGGATATTTATTGCGGCGGCGCGTCGAGTCTGCGCGGTGAGGTATTGAAAGTTGAAGATGGCGTGCTTCATCTCAAGGATAACGACGGAAAGATATGTTTCGTGACGATAGACAAGATCGTGGTGGTGTGGGAAGCCCGAGAAGATGAACACCGCGCAGGCTTTGTCGCCCAAAGCGCCGAGAAATAAGCTTCGCAGGAAGCGTCATCAAACTAAAACGCCGGCACCCAATGAGGGTCGCCGGCGTTTTCGTTAAGAGCAATTAGCTTATTAGTCCGTAATGGTAGTAACCGGCATCGGAACCTGGCGGAAGCCATCGATGCGCGAGAGCCAGTAATCATTAAAAGGCGAATAAACAACACCGTGGTGCCGCGATGCGTGATAGAAGCCATGCTCATCAGCGACCAAACCGACGTGCGCGAGGTTGCTGAAGAAGACCAGCGTGCCAAATTTGTATTGATCGGCCTGCGCCGGCGCTGTGAACCGACTCCACAGGGTGCGTGCGCTGCCGCGCTCGAAATCAACGCCCGCCGACTTGAAGATGCTCCAGACAAAACCCGAACAATCGAAGGCCGACGGACCGGTCGCTCCCCAAACATAGCGAGCGCCAAGCCGCTCATCTATCGCGGCAGCCATCAACTGCTGAAAGCGATTTCCTATGGGCGACGCTGCCGGCATTGAACCCTTGATATCCTCAGCGGACGCCGGCGAAATAATTGTGAGCTCGTCGTCGGCAACGGGAATGGGTGAGAGAGCGCTTGTTCTCGCCAGGTGATGCAAACGTAGGCCGGCATTTTGTGCGAAAGCGGTTTGGGCAATCATCCCGAGCGTAAAGCAGGCCGCTAGCGCATAGGCGAACAGTTGTTTAGAAAACAAAGGGGAACTTCTCCTTAAATCATTTATTGCCGCAACTACTCTGGTGAGGAGCTACTTCGGGAGGGCACACGCATAATAGTGGGCCAAAAACGATCGAACAAGCAGCAATGTGACTGTTTCGTGACGAATCACAAACGCGCGTAACACTGCGACCCAAAAGAAGTCAGAAAAATATTTTAGTTAATGAGCAGATGTACGAATGATTAGGTTAGAAATGTCTGATCAGAAAACACAATCAGTCAATGTGAACCATTATCACGATACACGCGAGAGCATTCGGCGAAGATTAATCGCGAATAATAATGTGAGTGCGAGCGTCAAAGGGACAAGCTCCTCTAGATCGTAACGCAACTACGTATAGCAAACCGTTAGTTTGCGTTGTCGTTGGGCTTCTATTTGATAATCAAAAAGAGGATGAATTGAGGGCGAGTTCCGCAAAGCGCGAGGCGAAATTGTAAGCCAAGAGCCGCAAATTAACAGTTTGCTTTAGCTCAGCTCCCTTGAGTGGCGGCCTGGTAATTCATTCCCACGGTCATGATCTTCTGGAGCAATTGATCGTAAGGAAGCCCGCTGTGCGCGGCTGAATCGGCGAAGTCTTCGTTTTCGGCAATCTGCGGATTGGGATTGGCCTCCAGCAGATAGAACTGGCCTTCTTCAGTAAGACGATAATCAAGCCGCGCATAACCGCTCAGAAACATATAACGGTAGATGCGTTTGGAGAGGCGCTCGAGAGTTTTGTGTTGCTCGGGCGTGAGTTCTGCGGCGCGTGTTTTAACACCGACTTTTTCCTGGTAGGTCGGGTCCCACTTCACTTTCAACGTGGCAATGTTTTCCGCGCCCTCGGGCAGCTTTTCCATCACCAGCTCCCAGGGAGAATAGGTCTGGATGTTCGTGTTCCCGATAACGCCTACATAAATCTCACGCCCTTTGATGTATTGCTCCGCAATCGCCGCAGTCTTGTTTTGCCGGTGAATAAACTCGACGCGCTGTGCCAGTTTTTCGTCGTCGTGAACAATAGAAGCCTGAGCAATGCCGACCGAGCCCTCTTCGCTAATTGATTTTACCAGCAGCGGAAACTTCAAACGCTTCGGCCGCCGGACTTTTCGATTCATGGGAAACACCGCAAAATTCGGCACCTGAATGCGGTGATAACTAAGAATCATTTTGGTGAGGGCTTTGTCGTGGGCCAGCGTCAAACCGCGCGGGTTGCAACCGGTGTAGGCTTGTTTCATCAGCTCGAGATAACTGACCACATGCTGATCGTAAAGCGGATAACCATGAAATTCTTCGAGCAAATTGAAAGCAATGTGAGGCTTGTGCTCGAGCAACGCATCGCCAATTGCGTTTAGCTGATTGTAGAGGCCGACCGGATAAACCTCGTGGCCCATTTTTTTTAGCGTTGAGATTACGTCGTACTCGGTTTTGATCTCGATCTTTTCTTTATCGCTCAGTCCATCGAGAGAATCAGGCGGCACCAGGTCCTGATGGACCAGGACAATTATGCGCAGCTTCTTCTTCGGCTCGAAGATATCCTTCTTCTTTTTAGATTTAGAAGTCATACGGCGATGCGATGATAACCCGAATGCAGAACGTTCATGACCTGAACTGTCAAGACAATCATCAGACGGCGACGCGCTTCGCGGGCCGGTATAGCGACACGCAGTTTCAAGTCTTTACAGCGATCGATCATGTTTTCAAGTACGTGATCGATGGTGTACTGATGCACCCCGGTGCCATCGGCAACTATCTGACGCACTTCTCGACGTACGCTACGGATAAAACTGGCGGCGGTTGGTTTTGCACGATGTCGCGGATCGTCTGAAAAAATCCGCCGCAGATCACGATCGTAAACGGCGGGCCAATCAAAATCGTAACGCTCACGCTTGCGCCGGTAGTGCTCACGCAGGGTGATGCGTATTTCTGAAAGAGGTTCTACCTTTGTGCGCGCTCGATTGCGCGGTTTCGTACCGGCGAGTTCAGTCATCAGGCCATCGATGTATTCGAGCTTGTGCAGGGCGGGCCATCCTTTGTAACGGCGGCGCCAGCGCGAGCGTGGGGTCAACCAAACGGCAAACGTTTCCGCGAAATCTTCCGCCGGATGCGCCTGCGCATACCAG
>DASQPM010000421.1:0-5617 GCA_035643935.1 Pyrinomonadaceae bacterium
CAGGTGAACGTTTGGTGGCCGGTTTCAGACGCGTGGACTTGCCCGCCAAAACACGCTTGCGGGTTGATGATGTCGCGGATGAATGACGCGAGGCGGAGCGTGTGCCAAGTCTCTTCACGCTCTTGGTGATAGGACTGCTCATGCGCAAAGCCCTCTTTTTGAAAGACCCTTTGCTGGAAAAACCACGTCGAGAAACTCGCAAAAGCTTAGCATAGCTCGGGGTGTAATTCAACGAAAGAATAGGGTTTGCGGCTAAAAGTTAGCGATATGTTGAACTCTTACGGCAACGGAGCAACCATGAAAAACACTTGAAGCGCTCGGAAGCCCGTGTTAATGTGACTCGTGAGCTTTGGCGATTGCGTTTTGACTCGCCGAAGTGAGGACGGGTTCGCTGACAGGTGCGGGCTGGCGAAGCCGTCCGGTCCCATTAATCTGCTTTCGTTCCCAGGGCGAAAGTAATTGTCCTTCCCGTAAAAATCCGCTCGTCGTTTCCGGACCGACCGAAAAGTTCTCTCGATGGCCAACAGCCCAATCTTAATCCGCGAGCAGCGTTATCATCAGATTAAGGCACTCCTGGCGCGCCTGCGCCTGGACGCATCCGCCCGTCTGGTAGTGCTGGTTGACAAGGATGGCCAGCAGATCGCCGTTCATGGAGAGTTGGGTGAGCTTGATACCACCAGCCTGGCTTCTCTGGCTGCCGGCAACGTGGCAGCCACGGGTGGCATGGCAAAGTTAATCGGAGAGCGAGAGTTTCCCACCTTGTCGCACGAAGGTGAGCGGGAGAGTATTCACATCAGCGTGATCGGGAGGGTCCTGCTGCTTGTCGTTTTTGACGATAGATCGAGTCTTGGCCTGGTCAAGCTTCGTTCCAAACAGGTTTCTCAAGAGTTAGCCCAGGCATTCGCGGAGGTTGAACGAGACTCACAGGCATCCGCCGCGGACGGTTCGCTCCCATTCGGCGAAATTACCGATGAGGAGATTGACAGTCTTTTTTCGCAGCCCTAAACCAAAAGTTCTGTGAGTTCGGATGTTAGAACTCAGCCAACTAAAGCCTCTATGACATTCATTAATTACGCATCGCGAGAGATCAATTGCAAGGTTGTGTATTACGGTCCCGGTCTGTGCGGCAAGACCACTAACCTGCAACACATCTACGACTCTACTGCTGCACAATCAAAGGGAAAGCTGATTAGCCTGGCAACGGAAACTGATCGGACGCTGTTTTTTGATTTCATGCCGCTTGAGCTGGGCACCGTACGCGGGTTCAAGACCCGTTTTCACCTCTACACTGTTCCGGGCCAGGTCTTTTATGAAGCGTCGCGCAAGCTAATTCTGAAAGGCGTGGATGGGGTGGTGTTCGTTGCCGATTCACAGGAAGAGCGAATGGATGCGAACATTGAATCGCTCTACAATCTTGAAGAAAACCTGCGCTCGTACGGCTATGAGTTGATGAAACTTCCTTACGTGCTCCAACTGAATAAGCGCGACTTGCCCAACGTCGTACCGCCGGCAGATCTGACCGCTGAATTGCAGCGGAAGGGTGAACCGGTTGTCGAAGCAATAGCTTCTAACGGTGTCGGAGTTTTCGATACTCTGAAGGCGGTTGCGAAACAGGTACTGACCGAGCTGCGAAAGAGTTAGCCGTACTCGGCCGATCCTTGCCGGAGCCTAGGCGATTGGCTTGACCATCAGCAGCCCATCGCCGCCGTTCGAATAGTATCTGGGCAAGCGCTGGGTGACTGAGTAGCCCAGGCTCAAATAGAGTTTTTGCGCGGAAACATTAGCAGCGCGAACCTCAAGACGAACAATCCGCACGTCCCGCTGGCGAAATCCAGCTTCAATTCTATCCATTAAGCAACTGGCCAGACGCCGGCGCCGATGCTCGGGAGCGATGCCAATAGTAGTGATGTGGCCGGTGTGATCGGGCTCGAGCAACCCGATTACAAAGCCCGCCATGGCGCTGCTTTGCGTGACTACGCGATAAGAAACCGATTCCGACGCGGTCAGCAGATATTCAAAAGTGTCGCGGCTATAGGCTTCGCCGTCGACGAAGCATCGCTGATCCAGACGCCAACATTCATCGAGTTGGGCAATAGTTAGCGGCCGCAGATCGTAGCGCGCATTAATCGGCGGCACCAACGTAATGTTGGGCTGGCTCGGCTCAGGCATAGCCTGCCGATTATTCGGCCACCATTTCGGACGAAACTTTTTGAGAACTGCCATAACCCGACTGCTAACCCTCTGGAAAACTAAAGAGCGTGGCGGAGATTATAGCCTGTTAACACCGCTCGTTTACAAGTGTCAGCGTCGTCTTTGGAGTAAGTCACAGGATTAGCATGCAATCGCCGTAGCTGTAAAAGCGGTAACGTTTCTCTACGGCATCGCGGTAGGCCGCAAGAACTAATTCGCGCCCGGCGAAAGCGCTCACGAGTATCAGCAGAGACGAGCGAGGTAAGTGAAAATTCGTCAACAGCGCATTAACGACACGGAATTTGTACCCCGGAATAATCGTTAAATCTGTCGAGTCCGACCCGGCGGCGATCTCACCATTTGAGACAACGGCCGATTCAAGCGCGCGGGCCGTAGTCGTGCCCACCGCAAATACTCGGCGGCCTTCAGTGCGCGCGCGATTAATTGATTGCGCAGCGTTGTCGGGAATCGAGAACCATTCAGGCGCGACGGCATGGCTACCGATGTCGTCAACTCGCACCGGTTCGAATGTTCCATACCCGACGTGCAGAGTAATCTGCACGACTTGCACGCCCTGCTCTTTCAACCGGGCCAGCACTTCGGGGCTGAAATGGAGTCCCGCGGTCGGCGCCGCGATTGCGCCGCGCTCGGCCGCGTAGATTGTCTGGTAACGCTCTCGATCGCCTTCGGCTGAACCCTGTTCCCGCTTTATATAGGGTGGTAACGGTGGCTCGCCGATTTGGTCGATTAGGCTGTCTAAATCATATCCAGGTTCAAATCTGATTACCCGCACGCCGCCTTCAAGCGCCTCAATCACCTGAGCGTGAAGCTTGGAAGTACCAAAAACAATTCGTGCTCCTTTTTGCAGGCGCCGCGCGGGCCTGGTTAACGCCTGCCACAGGTTTGGTTCGATTTCGCGCAAGAGCAGAAGTTCAACCGCACCGCCTGAGGGTGCCCTTTCGCCGCGCAACCGAGCGGGAAACACCCGCGTGTTATTCAGCACTAGAACATCGTTCGCGCGCAAGTGATCGGGGAGGGAAGCGAATTGGGAATCGCACCAGGTCTGGCTGGCCGGATTGACAATCAACATGCGCGAAGCATCGCGGCGCGCCAGCGGCTCTTGCGCGATTAGCTCTTCAGGAAGGTCGTAGTCGAATTCAGAGAGGTGCATGGCTTGTATTCAAGCTCTCTGACGAACCGAGGCAGGATCTAGGAAAACGAAGCAGAGGGAACGTTAACTACAGGTGCCGCGAGCGGGTGTTCCATGTGCTCGCGATGGAACACGCCCGTCAATTGCGCGCCGAACAGCAAAACGAGGCTGGAGACGTATCCCCAGGTCAGTACCGCCACGACCGCGCCGACCGAGCCGTAAATTTGATCGTAATGGAAGTAATTCAGGCTCCACGCAAAAAGATATTTCGCCCCTTCCCAGAGGAGGCCGGCAATAACAGAGCCCGGAATGGTGTCGCGCAGCGTCACGTGTGCGTTGGGCATGAAGCGATAGACCAATGCGAAGAGGGCAACGGTCACCAACAAGCTGAACAGCGCGAAGACAACCTGCCAGAACAAGCTGCCGACTGAGGCGAGGAACCGGTAATTTTCAAGCTGTCTGGGCGAAAGACGACCGGCAATTTCCTGCAATGCCACCAACACCGATGTAGCGAGCACAGAAACTGATAGCAGTAACCCGGCGATTCCGATCATTCCCAAAGTCAGCGCCCGGCCGTGGAGAAAAGTGCGCGGCGTCGTGCCCCAGATGCGATTGAGCGCGCGCTCAACCACTGAGAAGACCCACGAGCCGGCCCACAAAACAATCACGCCGCAAGTAATCATTACCTCTGTGCCAATGCCGGAAAGGGACCGAATAGTGTCCTGCAGAAACTTACTTGAACCCGGATAGACCTGCACGATGTGGTGGACCATCTGGTTGCCGGCGGCAATTCGATTGCTGAGAGCCAGCAGCAGCAACAAGGCCGGAAACAGAGTCAGTAATCCAAAGTAGCTCATCGCCGCGGCTGAGGTGAATAGGTCGTTTTCATGAAACTGATGCACCGCATGCGAGATCATGCGCCGCCATGGTGAGCGGTTGCGAACTCCGAAGGAATGTCGTGAGAAGCGTTTCATCCTAAGTCAGTGCTTTGTTCTTTGTCCTTCGCACTTGCTTGACCATCACCTGCTCCCAGGTGAAGAGAACAAAGTACAAAGGTCAAAGCACCAAGTTCAATTTATGGAGAATCAAACAAACTCGGCCGCTGCTGGCCGGTCTTGATTCCAAAATGTTGATAGGCGAGTTGGGTTGCCATCCGGCCCCGCGGCGTGCGATTGAGAAAACCGATCTGAATCAAGTAAGGCTCGATGATTTCTTCGATGGAATCCTTCTCTTCTTGAATCGCCGCCGACAGCGTGCCAACACCCACCGGCCCGCCCTCAAATTTTTCGATAATCGTTAGAATTAACTTGCGGTCCATTTCATCCAGGCCATAGGTATCGACTTCCATGCGGTTAAGCGCATCCACTGCGACTTCATGCGTGATGCGACCGTCGTAATCGACCTCCGCATAATCGCGTACGCGGCGCAACAAGCGGTTGACGATTCGCGGTGTCCCGCGCGCGCGCCGGGATATTTCCCGCGCCCCGGCTTCTTCAATCTCGACATTCAGAATGCCGGCTGAGCGTTTGCAAATTGTCTCCAGGTCTTCGTGTGGATAAAAATCCAAATGAAAGCCGATTCCAAAGCGTCCGCGCAAAGGCGCCGTGATCAACCCAGCCCGCGTCGTGGCTCCAACCAAAGTAAACTTGGGCAATTCGAGTTTGATCGAACGTGCACCCGGTCCCTGGCCTATCAAGAGGTCGAGATTAAAGTCCTCCATCGCCGGATACAATTTTTCTTCCAGGGCCGGCAACAGCCGATGGATTTCATCGATGAAGAGGACATCGCCCTCCTGAAGGTTCGTCAGTAAGGCGGCAATGTCGCCGGTCTTTTCGATTGCCGGACCCGAGGTTGAGCGCAGTTGGGCGCCCATTTCGTTGGCAATTATGTGCGCCAGCGTGGTTTTCCCTAAACCCGGCGGCCCAGTCAGCAGCACGTGATCCAGCGCTTCACGCCGTTTCAACGCCGCCTTGATGTATACGCGCAGATTCTCTTTCGCTTTGGTCTGGCCTATGTAATCGGCGAGATGCGTCGGACGCAGAGACAGATCGTACTGGCGATCTTCTTCGGTTGGGGTGGCGCTTAACGCTTCGGCTGCTCTGGTCGCTTTGGCCATTGATCAGTTGAATTGTGGATGCGAAGCGAGCTGTTGGTCAACTCTCTGTGTTCTCTTTGATGTTTAGACGCGGGACTTGTCACGAGATTCGGAGGGGCGGACAAGTCCGCCTTCTAAACGCCTGCTTAGGTCTCTTATGCTTTCGCCAGCGAACGCAAACT
>DASQPM010000422.1:0-5460 GCA_035643935.1 Pyrinomonadaceae bacterium
GCTTCCGGTCTTTGTTTCGCGTGCTATTTTCTGTTGCTGCGTCATGCCAAGGCGCGCGCCGTCAACCGCGCGTCTTCAGTCATCTATGGCAATCTCCTGCTGGTAATCATAGCCGCGCCCGCGGCGTTGAAAGTGCTGCCGCACATTTCCAAAGCCGATACGGTTGGCATTGTCTATCTTGGCGTAGTGCAAATCGGAATCGCCTATACGTTGTTCACGGTGGCAATGGCGCGCGGCGTTCGTTCGCTTGATGCGGGCATCGTCGGCTACGTTGAGCCGGTGCTGAATCCTATCTGGGTTTTCCTGGCAATTGGCGAGCGGCCAACATCGTGGGCCATCCTGGGCGGGGCGATTATTGTAGTTGCGGTGGTCTGTCACATGCTGCTCGAGGCGCGCAGCGGCAAGCAGCAGGTTGATCTCGCTTGAGAAAAATCTATCCGCAGATTACGCAGATTTCACAGATTAAAATAAACAGAGTATCGGAAGTAATAGGCGCGCGGGTGTGGATCTAAGAGGCAATGAGGTGAAGCGATAGTTCGCTGATCGTTTCTATTTCTGCGTAATCTGTGTAATCTGCGGATGAGCCTTCTCACCCAGCATCGGCACGCTGTTTCGCGGCGGCGGCGAGAGCCGCGAGGCGCTGCACTTTCTGTTCGAAAGTTTCACCAGCTACTGGGCCAGTATCCTTCACACCGCAGTAAGTCGAACGCAGCATGAGACTGCGATCAGCCTGGCCCGTCGGTTTGTGCGCTGCGGTTGCTGAAGGTGTTGCCGCAACAGGTGGAGCAGCGGTCGCAACAATCGCATCTGCGGGCGCCGCCTCCGTCGGAGCTTCCTCAGGCGCAACTTGAGACTGCGCCATCTCAGTCGCAGATGCTGTGGGAGCGACTGGGCCACCACCTTCTTCAGCACGCCGCTTTGCTCCCGCTGACACTCCCTTTAGCCGCGCTACTTTCTGTTCAAAAGTTTCGCCTGCCACTGGTCCGGTATCTACCACTCCTGAATAAGTAGACCGATGCATCAACTGCCGGTTCGGTTCAGCGCCGGCTTTGGCTGCGGGTTTCGCCGCCGCCGGAGTCGCAGGTTTTGCCGTTGCAGGTGCCGGCGCCTTCGCGGCAGAGGTTGTTAAAGCTGGCGTCGCAGGCTTCGCGGCCGGGGCGTGCGTAGCAGTAGTCTCCATCACAAACACTCCACGAGCGTCTTTCTTAATCACCGGCAACGTGCCGCCGGCAGCTTGTAATAGCGCCGACAATTCTGCTTCGACAAAACGATGCTGCTTTTGCGGATCGCGCACGTGGCCCAACGGCGGACCCATGTAGTAGGTGCCGCAGGTTTGGCATTTGAACAACACGTCATCACCGCGCAGATGAATTTCGGCAGGCTCGCCCGCTGTCTTCAGCTGTTTGAGGTGACCCCAGCAGGGCTTCCCCTTCTCATTTTTCTCGTTGCAGACCGTTTGCGCGTTGGTGATTCTTTTGGGAACCGGCGCGGTGGTTGCCGTCGAGACCTGTTTGTCCGAACTTGCTTCCGAGGCAGTTGCGGTCATAAGCGATATGTTGCTGCGCGAATCTTTGGAGTGCTTGCAGCATGAATCTTACCCAGTTGAGCAAATCGGCGTCAATGAAGAGCGAACTGCTCCAAAAATTGGGCCATGCTATGCTGAGCGGAGATGTTGAAAGATCTGGTTGGCGCCATCTGGCGACGAATACCTGGTAGGCTGAAGTACCGGGCAGTCCGATTCACACAGTCGCGTTTTACTGCTCCATCATCGTTTTCGCCCGGGCTCAGGGTGGGGAATGCCGGGAGGCTTTATTGAACCGGGCGAGCAACCGGAAGCAGCTCTGCGACGCGAGCTCCGCGAGGAAGTGGGACTTGAAATCCAGGAACTGAAATTATTTACTACCCGCGCCTTCAGGAAACCAAAGCAAATCGAGATCGTTTTTCTTTGCCGTGCGCTGGGCCAGACCGACCAGTTGAGTTTTGAAATTAAGAGAGCGGCCTGGTTTTATCCGCACGAATTGCCAAAGGAGTTGCCGGCGGAGCAGGCGCGCCTGATAAGACTCGCGCTCGCTGATGGAGCAGAAACGCACGATTGATGTATGCTGTGCACCGAACAAAAGTACTGAGTTATGAGTTATGAGTACTGAGTAATGAGTTTCGCTGGCCCTCTTCAGCACTCAGTACTCAGTACTCAGCACTCAGTATTCATCACTTTGGCTTGGAGAAGAAAATGGTTGACCTGATTCCGTCGTCGGACACAGTAATGCAGATTCTGAAGCGCACCGGTGCTTTCCGCGAAGGCCACTTCGTTTATCCCAACGGCAAACATTCGCCGCATTATTTTCAGATGCCGCTCGCGTTTCGCTACTACGACACCGCGCGTGTGTTGGCCGTCGCTTTGAGCAGAAAGTTTCGCGTCGATCGCGATGTTTCCAGCCAGTTACCAAAGGTTTCGATTATCAGCCCCAGCTCCGGCGGGATTCCGGTGGCCTTTGGGGTGCGCGACGCCTTGAGTGCTGAGCAGATTTATTGGGCCGAGCAGGAAGGCGGCAAGCGAATGTTTCGGCAGTATATCAATAAGGGCGAAGTGAACCCCTGCATCATCGTAGACGATATTATTCGCAGCGGTCACGCAATTGAGGAAACTGCGGCATTGGTGGACTCAATAGGTTCGAACATTATCGGCTGCGGCGCGATCGTGCGCTTTACCTCTGCCCAGGACACCCTCAAGGACGTGCCTATCAAATCACTGGTCGAGTTTGACGCACATATGTACGACAGCGGCGATTCCTGTGCTGACTGCAAGAGAGAGGCGCCAGTCGAGCATGTTCGCTTCTGAGAAAGCAGAAGGCAGAAGGCAGAAGGCAGAAAACGACCTACGCGTCGCTCGAGGGAGCAAACCTTCTGGGGTTAGCCATCATTCCTGACAACATCCGACCTACTTCTTCATACCCATTGGTCAGATGATCATGACTCTCCTGAGACAGGTATCCACAATCTAAAGCGAAATCCAACCACACTTGTGTCTCGGTTGCCTCTCCATCACAATCGGTTAACTTATTAACGAGCATGTTTGGGTATCGCCGTTTGCGAAAACCTTCCGCCAGGTTTGCAGCAATGCTCCGGGAGGAACGTCTAATCTGATCCGTTAGTGAGTAAACTTCTTCTCTTGGGAAGCGTTTTGAGAGGTGGAAAATTTCCATGGCAAGGCAATAAGCAAGTTGAAAGACTTTGAGATCTGTATGACCGCGTAACATGTGATGCTCCTTTCAAAAGGATAGTTCATCTTAGCGGCCAGGGTGTTTTGTTTGCTGCCTACTGCTTTCTGCCTACTGCCTTCTTGTCCTAGATCTCATGCCTGTTGGCGAGCGCTTTATCCATCGTTACTTCATCAACGTATTCCAGATCGCTTCCTACCGGCATGCCCATCGCAATGCGAGTGACGTGCAGGCCAAGCGGTTTCAGTAAGCGACCGATGTAGTTTGCGGTGGCTTCGCCTTCGGTAGTCGGATTTGTTGCCAGAATCACTTCGCTCACTTCCACGCCATCGTTATTTTCCGGTTTCAGTCGCGGCAGGAGATTGGCAAGATGGAGCTCGTTTGGACCAATGTGACGAATTGGCGAAAGGCTGCCATGCAGCACATGATAGACACCTTTGAAGCTGCGGGTTTTTTCCACGGCGACCAGGCTGTGCGGCTCTTCGACGACACAAATGACGGAATGATCGCGCGAAGTAGAAGCGCAGATGCGGCAAGGATCGATATCAGTGAGGTTATTGCAAACCGAGCAGAGAACGATGCGTTGCTTAACATCGCGCACCGCAGTTATCAAACGATCGAGGTCGTTGTCCGGCGTGCGCATGATGTGAAAGGCGAGCCGCTGCGCGGATTTGTGCCCAATGCCGGGAAGGCGTTTAAGTTCATCGATTAGTTTGGTGACGGGTTCGGCGTATTCTAACATTTCCGATTTCCAATTTCCGATTGCCGATTTGCTTTAATTGCGACTACCGTTGGCTGCCTCGCGCTCATGCTTTGGAAGACTTGAAAAGAGGAAAAAACAATCGGCAATCGGCAATTGGAAATCGGCAATGCCTTATCCCAGCAATCCACCCAATCCCGGCGGCAACATGCCCCCCAGCTTGCCCTTCATTGCTTCATCAACTTTGCGATTTGCTTCGTTGATAGCGGCGAGGATCATGTCCTGCAGCATTTCCACATCGCCTTCCTTGACCGCTTCCGGATCGATCTTGAGCGAGACGATTTCATGATTGCCTTTCATCGTGACGCTGACTACACCCCCGCCCGCTGAAGCTTCCGCGCGCATTTCTTCCATTTCTTTGGACATCTTCTCCTGCATAACCTGCGCCTGCTTCATCATTTGTTGAATGTTAAGTCCGCCAGGAAATTTCATTGCTCGCCACCTCTCTAAAGTAATCGATTGCTTATTCGTTGCTTTGTGGCATCGTAACTTTCATTAGAATCGAATGCAACGAGAGGCGTGTCCCTCTGTGCAACCTCCGTGTTCTCTGTGTCTGTGTGGTAAACAAGCGGTAATAAAGATTCACCACAGAGCAACAGAGAACATAAAAGACTCACAAGAGATCGTCGGACCGGAATTCCGGCATGCGAAAGGCTATCGCCCGTCGTTCCGTATCTGCTATAAGCTTGCGGCAAATGGCCACCCCCGAAGCTTCCCAAAGCGTGGAACGAACTCTCAAAGCCGAGATCAAAATCTATTACGATTTGCACGCCGCCGAAGGGCCTTCTGCGCCTGTGCTCGTTGCGCTGCACGGGTATGGCGCGAACAAGAAACAGATGTTGCGTGAAGCGCAACAGATGGCGCCCGACGGTTTTACTGTTGTCTCGTTGCAGGGATTTCACCAGCATTTGAAGGAGCCGAAAGAGCCAGGCGGTCCGTTGCGCTTCGGCTTCGGCTGGCTTTCTAACTTTCATCCCGAAGATTCGGTGCGCGTTCATCATCAGGCGCTCCTGGATCTAATCCGGACCCTTGTCGTTGAAGACATTGCCGATCCAAAGCGGGTGTTCCTGCTTGGCTTTTCCCAAACCTGTGCGCTGAATTATCGCTTTGCATTTACGCACCCCGATCTCTTGCGCGGCGTTATCGGCATTTGCGGCGGTCTGCCGGGAGATTGGGAGACAAGCGAAACCTACAAACCAACCAGCGCCGCTGTGTTTCATCTGGCCGGCGAAAAGGATGAGTTCTATTCGCCCGCGCGGGTGAGTGACTACGAAGCGCGCCTCAAGCTGCGGGCACAGAATGTGGAGTTCAAAAGCTACGATGCCGCACACGAAATTGTGCCGGCAATGCGCGAAGATGTCAGAGCCTGGTTACAGAAAGGATAAATATGCGATACAGGATCTTAACGGCCACGAATTTATTGCTGTTGCTTTTTGTGACTTCAGTCTTTAGTCAGACAAAAGCAGCCAAAGATGCGAAGGC
>DASQPM010000423.1:0-4952 GCA_035643935.1 Pyrinomonadaceae bacterium
AATTGCGGCAACGACACGGAAAGCAGCAGCTAAACGACTCCGGCTTGATTCAAGAGTTGTGTTTTACGAATCGCCGCTTCACTTCTTATGATCGGTCAACCGTAACCGGCTTGGATTATGCCAACAACCGCCGCTACGACTCACAATAAGGAAGATTCACCCAAGTCGATCCGATTGGGATGCATTCCGTCAGTTTGGAAAGTCCGCAGACCCTCAATCTGTATGCTTATTGCACCAATGATCCCATTAAGCACACAGATCCAAGTGGCCTTGGTTCTTTAGTCTTCTAAAGAAGATTTTCAAACCTTTTTCGCGCTTCGCGCTCATTGCGGGCGGGACGCCCGCGGTCCCAGTAGAAGAGCCGTGAATCGTAAATCGTGAATCGTAAATCGTGAATCTTAAATCGATGAACCTCGTTCCCACCAAAGTTTAGTGTTTGCGAAGGGCAATCGCGATTAAAACGGTTATGGCAAATGTGACCAGCGCGGACAAGAGGCAGAACTGGCAGAAGTGTTTGATGACGAAGGCTTGTAGATAAAGCAGCCAGAGCGTAGTGACGAACATTAACGCGACAAGCAATGTCAACAACTTGGCTGCCCATTTGTAACTATACGCGGCGAGTACTGCGAGACTGAAAACTGTGAAGTAAGCCGCGGCACCAATCATTGCCAGCGGTATCCCGCGCACCGTTGCATACTCACTGCTCAAAACTTCCGAACAACCACTAACAATCGTACAACGCACACTGCGGCCTGATAGATGCTCGACGGTGAGATAGATGGCATCAGCAAGACCGATGAGCGAAACCAGCGCCGCTAAAGCGTAAAGCAATGTGCGTCGTCGCGACTGAATTGGTTGAAACGTTTCGGGCGAGTTGGTCACGAAGATTGATTATGCTTTAGATATTTGAATGGTTAGGTTAAGAAAAGATAGTTTGTTTCATTGTCGGGTTCGCGGACTGCTTTCCACGAGGCTCGCGCCAGCCCTTTACAAACGCAGCGCGTTCCTCGTTCTGTAGGAACGAAATGTTTATAGCCTTAGTCCTTTCTAAGAACATGCGTGGATAGGAACGACTCGTCGTTCCTATCCACGCAAAGATTCTATGAGTGGTTTTCGTTCTATAAACATTCGGCTCCTAACGGAGCCAGCTGCAGAGCCCTGGGCAGTAGTTAACGGGCGCCGGCAAACCTCGCACCTTGATAAATAACTTATTGAGTTAAGTTACTTCGTATTAAGTTGCGCATTGATCAAGGCGCGCAACTTGTCGGGCGCTAACGATTCAAACGGCACTTCGCGTCCATTCATATAAACGGTTGGTGTGCCACTCACGCCCAACGTGTGGGCACGCTTGCCATCAAGAAAGATACGCTGCGCGACTGTCTCACCCGCACTATCGCTGCGAAACTTTTCCAGGTTCAAGCCAATCCTGGTTGCGTAGTCTTCAAAGATTGGACGAGCGTCAAACGCGTCATGCCAGGTCTTTTGGTTCTCGTAAAGCAAATCATGCATCTCCCAAAACTTTCCCTGTAGCCCGGCAGCCTCTGCCGAGCGCGCCGCCGCGAGCGCATGCACATGCGCCGGCACCAGCGGAAATGGCCGAAAGACTAAGCGGAGGCGCGGACCGAATTCCTTTTCCATCGTTTTCAGAACCGGATGCAGCATGCCACACGGCGGACATTCAAAGTCGCCAAACTCTTCCAGCGTAACCGGAGCGTTTTCCGGTCCTTGCGTATGCGGCGGCAGGGCGCCAGTTTCAGTAGCGGCAGTGCCGTTGCCTGTTGTAGTTCCGTTGGTTGCTGTCGGTGCTGATGGCGGTGGCGTCGACGGCGCGACTGGAGCACTCGCGGAGCGCTTCAGATACAACGCCGCCACCACCGCGATGATAAGCACAGTTCCAATAATCAAAAAAGGAAGGGCACGTTTCATTTTAGTTGGAGAAAGATAGTGTTGTGGTCCAACCCAAGCTTAAGGGGACAGACAGGAATGTCTGTCCTACTTAAATCACTGGACCGTATAAGTCGCGGTCTTGTCGAGATTGCCGTTGACGTAGACCTGAACTTTGTATTTTCCCTTCGGCCAATCCTGCGGCAGAGTCAAGTGGCCGTGAATAACGTTTTCCAATGCCTTCGTCGTGTAGTCGATGTCTTTGATCTTCTTGTCCTGCGTCCCGTCGGCATCGACTATCCACCAGGAAAACTTCATTTCTGTTCCCGACTTGGCTTCTTTCAAAGTAGCCACGCAGTGAATGGTGTGATCGCCCGGCGCAAACGTGCTGGTGTGTTCGCCCGGCTGTCCGCCGTCGTCTTTGGCCATGTACATTTCCTTGATGGCCGCTCCTGATCCGACTTCTGTGTCGGTGTTTGCATTGTTGCTGTTGCTGTTTTTGGTCTTGCCGAGATTGCAGGCGAGCACGGCGAAGAATAAAAGACCGGCGGCAACCCAGGCTGAATGTTTTCTCATTTGAGTTTCTCCATGCGGTTTTACTAAGCAAGTATTCGCGAGGCCTTCCGTCAAGCTTCGCACCCTCCCCTAACCCCTCCCAAAGGGGAGGGGAAAGAAACCCACCCCAAAGGGGAGGGGAAAGAAACCCACGCAGGTTTCAACGACTTGTTCGGACGTTCCCGTGTCACTAAGCGACCAGCGCCAACGTAGCAGCCAACGAACGAAAGATATCGCGCCCATCGCTCGATCCAAGTAAGTCTTCACAGGCGCGCTCGGGATGCGGCATCAAGCCCAGCACGTTGCGTCCGGTGTCACAGATGCCCGCAATATTATCGCGCGAGCCATTTGGATTTGCTGCCGAGGTGACGTCCCCAGTCGCATCACAGTAACGAAACACGATGCGATCGTCGCGGCGTAACTGGTCCAGAGTTTCATCGTCGCAGACATAGTTTCCTTCGGCGTGAGCGATGGGAATTCGCCGCACCGAACCCGCTTGCATTTCATTCGTAAACGGCGTGTCGGAGGTTTCGACACGCACATGGATGTGTTCACAAATGAAATGGAGATCGCGGTTCCGGATCAAAGCGCCCGGCAAAAGACCCGCTTCGCAAAGAATCTGAAAACCGTTGCAGATGCCCAGCACAAATCTCCCGGACGCGGCAAACTTCTTTACCGACTCCATCACCGGCGAGAAGCGGGCAAGCGCGCCGGCGCGCAGGTAGTCGCCATAGGAAAAACCGCCGGGAATAATCACCGCGTCGTAGGAACTCAGGTTTGTGTCGCGATGCCAGATGAAGTCGACCGGCTGGCCTACCTGCTTTGAGATCACGTGGTACGCATCGTGATCACAGTTTGAGCCGGGAAAAACAATGATGCCGAATTTCACGCCTCGATCTCCACACGGTAGTCTTCAATGATGGGATTGGAAAGAACTTCGCGCGCCATACGGGCGACAGATTCGCGCGCCTGTTGCTCATCCGCATCGTCCAGCGCGATCTCGAAATACTTACCCTGCCGCACGTCGGCGATGCCGCCAAAGCCCAACAGTTCCACTGAATGGTGTATTGCCTTACCCTGCGGATCCAGGATGCCCGGTTTCAGGCTGACGTAAACTTTTGCTTTCATAATGGTTGGGACTGTACCGCGAATTTCCGCTTCATACTAAGACATAACATTGCTTCATGTGTAGTGGATAGCATATATTTCGCGCGACTTAATTCATCCCAAACCTTCAATCAGGAGAACTCGCTATGCAAAACCCGCCCCCTGGACAGCAGAACTACGGCAATGCACCCGGCGCGCCCCAGCCCGGCACTCCTTCGTCTGGCACTTCGCCAACCGGCACGGGCCTTGATCCAAAAGTGGCGGCGGCAATCTCGTACATCTGGATCGTGGGACTGATTTTCTTTTTCATCGAGAAAGAGAATAAGTTCGTGCGCTTCCACGCGATGCAGTCAATACTCTTTGGCATTGCGAATTCCGTCATCATGATGGTGCTGGCCATCGTGGCCACGATACTGACAGTGGTTTTTACGATCGGCGGAGCAGCGGCGGCCACGGCAACAGGCAGTGGCGGCGTCGGCGGGCTCGCTAGTCTGCTCGTCGGGCTGATTTGGCTGATCTTCTGGTTGATAGCGATGGTCGGTCTCGTCGGACTAGTCTTCGCCGCCGTCAAAGCCTATCAGGGCCAACAGTTCAAACTGCCAATCATCGGCAACATGGCCGAAAAGATTGTGAACAAATAAGAACTTAGGAATCTGATTAAGACAATGACAGTTTGTATTCAGCCCGCGGAGCGCGGCGTCAGCATAAAGCCTGGGGTGTAGCGAAGCGGAACCCCAGGATCGTCGTCATATGATTCAAAAGCCCGCGAAGCGGGCGACAGCGGTAAATGATCAATAAATCGTAGCCTTAGCGCTATCGCACGCTTCGCGCGCTCGGCCTTCCTACCTGACGTTAACCTGGGGTTCCGCTTCGCTCTACCCCAGGCTATATGCTCTCACCCGCTACGCGGGTTTATCTCTCGTCAAAGACTCGTTCAAAGATCGTGTCGATGTTTCTCAAATAAGTATCGAGGTTGAACACGCCATCAATTTCGCGAGCGGAAAGCTGGTCCGAAATATCAGCATCACTGGCCAGCAGCTCACGAAAGTTTTTCTTCTCGTCCCAAACCTTCATCGCGTTTCGCTGCACCCACTCGTAAGCAATCTCGCGCGCCACGCCTTTTTGCGTCAATGCCAGCAACAGTTGCCCACTGAACACTAGTCCCCGCGTTGCCTGAATGTTTTCGAGCATGCGCTTTGGATGGACCACCAGGCCATCTATTAATGATGTCGCTTTGTCCAGCATGTAATCGAGCGCGATGCTTGAATCCGGCAGCACCACGCGCTCGGCGGATGAATGCGAGATGTCGCGCTCATGCCAGAGGGCGACGTTCTCGAGTCCGACCAGACTGTTGGCTCTGAGGACGCGAGCGATGCCGCAGATGCGTTCGGAGATAATCGGGTTCC
>DASQPM010000424.1:0-16708 GCA_035643935.1 Pyrinomonadaceae bacterium
TGCCGGCTCGACCAGACTGAAAGCCGGCAGCGCACAGAAAATGGTCCTCAACATGTTATCGACGGCAACCTTCGTTAAGTTGGGTTACGTTACCGGCAACCGCATGACGAATTTACAAACTCGCAATGCCAAACTACGCGAGCGGGCAGTGCGTATCATCGTGGCTGAAACCGGACTTAATGAAGAGGCTGCTGGTCAAACATTGCAAGCAGCCGAAGGCGATTTGCGAGTTGCTCTAGTTATGTCAAAGACTGGTTGCACATTGCGCGCGGCGAAAGACGCGCTGGAAGCAGCGAACGGCGTAGTGCATAAAGCGATTGAGGAACTTGCTGGCCAAAATTCTAATTGATCAGCACATTAGGCTGCTCAGCATGATTCAAGATAGAAAATCTCAAGGTCGGGAAGGGTGGTTTACCCCCGCTTTGGTCGCGTGGCTGTAGTGCACCCTTGACTCGCACAGAAAGTTAAGCATACATCCCTTTTGGGGAAGGAGGCTTAACATGTCTGAGAAGTCAGCAACGAAACGCCGGATATTCACCCGTGATTTCAAGCTTAAAGTCATTCGCGAAGTCGAGGCCGGCAAGTCGCAGGCGCAAGCTGCACGCGAGTACCAACTCTCGGACACGGCCATCTACAAGTGGCGTCAGCAACTATCAAAGTATAACGACAAGGCCTTCGCTGGTCAGGGAAACGCTTATACCGATGAAGCTCGGGTCAATGAACTCGAGCGTATGGTGGGCCAGCTCACCATGGAGAACGACTTTTTAAAAAAGCTTTTGCGGAAGCTGGAAAACGAAAGCTAACCAGCGAACGCAAACGCCAGCAACTATTCATGGAACTGCTGACCAAAGAAATAGTAGAGAGACCGGCCGCCGAGCGAGCCCTTAAATCGCTTGGCGAGGTGGTCGGTCTCTCGCGCTCGACCATCTCTCGCCGCCTGCATGCGCCAACCTACGCCACCACCAGCAATGAACTGGAGCTGCGGGCCCACATCCAAAGCGTGGCGTTGGAAATGCGCTCTTACGGTTATCGTCCGATCACTAAAGAGCTGCACCGGCGTGGCGTAAATATCAATCACAAGCTGGTTTTGCGCCTGATGCGGACAGATAATCTACTCTGTTTGCGGCGGCGAGCTTTTGTAAACACCACCGACTCGAATCACAAACTGACCATCTATCCAAACCTAGCTCGGGACCTGCTGCTTTCAAATATCAACCAACTCTGGGTCGCCGATATTACTTACATTCGGCTGCGACGCGAGTTCATCTATCTCGCGGTAGTACTGGACGCTTACAGTCGCTGCTGCATTGGCTGGGCGCTGGCCCGCTACCTCGATGTGCGCTTGCCGCTGGAGGCTTTACAGCTCGCTTTGCAATCTCGCAGCTGGCAACCCGGACTCATGCATCATTCAGATCGCGGCGTCCAATATGCCTCCCTGGAGTACGTGGCCGTGTTGCAGCAAAACAACATTCAGATCAGCATGAGTCGCCCCGGTAACCCTTATGACAATGCCAAGGCTGAAAGATTCATGCGCACGCTAAAGTACGAAGAGGTTTACATGAACGACTACGACACCCTCGCTGAGGTGCGGACTTCCATCCAGCATTTCATCGAAGCTGTCTATAATCGGAAGCGACTTCACTCAGCCATCGGCTACCTGCCACCGGCCGAGTTTGAAGCCTCGCTTTCAACACCTTTATGGTCTTAACTAACTGTGTCATTTCAGGGGTGCACTACAGGCATTCAACGCGCGGGGGTAAACGACCCTTCCCAACCTTGAGACTTCGCAACTTGTTCCTTCTTTGAATCATTAGAGGTTGCACAGTGATTAGTCCAAAGAAGAGCAATATCAAGTGAGGGTTTCGCTAGTCACGCTTTACGTCAACAGTTATAATCGGCGGCAAATTCGGCGACCAGTTTCGGAGGAACAGATGACAATCGCTAACGATTCGTTAACCAGCTCGACGTTTGAAAGCGAATTACTTGCGGCCGTAATGCAGCATTCAATGCTCAAGCATCCATTCTACGTTGCCTGGAGCGAAGGCAAGTTAAGCAAAGAAATTTTGCAGGAATACGCAAAACAGTACTACGCGCACGTTCGCGCTTTCCCAACCTATGTCAGCGCGGTGCACTCGCATTGCGACGATCTTGAAACCCGGCAAATGTTGCTCGAGAATTTGATCGAAGAAGAGCAGGGCGAGGAGAATCACCCCGAATTGTGGTTACGGTTCGCCGAAAGTCTGGGTATGACGCGCGACGAAGTCAGGAATGCGCAGTTGTTGCCGGCAACGAAAGATTCAGTGGCGCGTTTGAAACAACTTACACAGAGCGTCGACTACCGCGAAGGCTTGGCGGCGCTTTACGCGTACGAAACTCAGATTCCGGAAGTGGCAAAAACGAAACGAGCCGGCTTAAAAGAGTTTTATGGAATCGATGACGAGCGCGGCGTGTCCTTCTTTCGCATTCACGAAAGCATCGATATTATTCACCAACAAGTCGAAATGCGGATCCTGAGCAGCGAGTGCCACTCTTCAGACGATCAGATCAAAACAATCTTAGCCGCGAAAGAGGCGGCCAAAGCACTTTGGTCATTTCTCGATGGCGTTTCTGCCGCGTACATGGAGTCAGACTCCTAAGGGTCACTGCGGGCTCGAAATGTTTAGCCTGCCATCAGCGATTGTGATTTTCGATAATAAGAAAGTTTAGATTTTCTTATCTTCCGAAGTGCGTATAATCCGTCCGTTCAAGATGATCTATCGGGCGTTAGCATCCTTTGGTGGCTCTAACCAAACAATCTAAGGTTTCGAAGACGAGGGGTCGGTGGATCCAATCGTCGAGGTTGCAGGGCTCGATTTAAGAAGTATCCCTTGGGTGTTTCCGGCCGGTTTTTGGTTCCCTGAATTGTCCCGCTCTGAATCTCTAGCAAGGAGTCAAAAATGAAGACGACGAAGCTCACAGACATCCTTCTCTTGGCCGCAATCCTGTTAACCTTGACATCAATTACCTTAGCGCAAGGAACCACGTCGCGGGTAACCGGGACCGTGCTTGACGCCAAAAGGGCCGCTGTGCCTGGTACTGTCGTGACTCTTACAAACGAGGGAACTCAGCTTTCCTTGACGGCAGAGACCGAAGACAGCGGCAGTTATAGCTTTGAGTCAATTCAAGTAGGAACCTATACGATCACGGCTGAAAAACAGGGATTTAAAAAATTCGTATCTACTCACAACCCAGTTGATGTAAATCAACCCACCACCATTAACGTAACGCTGGAAGTCGGCGGCGTTTCCGAGGTAGTGAGAGTCGAAAGCGCAGCAGAGATAGTGCAGACCAGCAGCTCCGGCAATCTGGGTAATACGATTGAACAGCGCACGTTAGAGACGTTGCCTATAGTCGGCACGCGCGGGCGCAACCCTTTAGACTTCATAAATTTTCAGCCAGGAGTTGAATCAGGGGCCAACACAGGCGGCGGAAACCACGTGAATGGCGCTCGTGATCGGGCTTTTAATTTCACGCTTGATGGCATCGACGTTAACGAAACCAGTGCGGGCGGTTCTAACTTTACACCGATCAGAACCAACCCCGATTCATTGACAGAGTTTCAAGTTATCACCAGTAATTTCACAGCCGAGCAGGGACGAAGTAGCGGCGCGCAAGTGGCGCTGGTAACTCGCTCTGGATCAAATGATTTTCACGGCAACTTGTTCGAGTTCTATCAAACTCCCCGTTTCAATGCGAATGAATATGAAAATAATCTTAATGGCAGGCCGAGAGGTCAGTTTGTACAGCATATCTTCGGCGGCAGCCTCGGCGGGCCAGTGTTTTTACCGCGCTTTGGTGAAGGCGGGAAAACCTATTACAACGGACGGAATCGGACTTTTTTCTTCGTTAATCTCCAACTTCTCCGCGCGACGCAGAGTATTAGCCGCACGAGAACTGTTCTGACTCCACTCGCAAGGCAGGGAATTTTTCGCTACGTTCTGGGCGGACGGAATAATCCCGCGGGCGTTAGCGGGGCGTCGGTTGATGCCAACGGCAATCCACTGCCAGGTTTGACCATTGCTTCCTATAATGCCGTCTCCAACGATCCGTTGTGCAAGACGAATCCTGCTAACTGCGGACTTGATCCGCAAGTGCAGGCGCTTTTGGCACTCACTCCACTACCCAACAACTTCACCGGCGGTGACGGACTTAACTACGCCGGGTTTACATTCCTAACGCCAACCATTGAAAGACAGCACGATATCAGCTTTAAAATTGATCATACTTTCAATGAACATAACAGTGTGTTTGTCCGCTACTCTCAAGGCGAACAGGATACCGTCGGCGATTCTGGCAATGGTAATACAAATGCTGCGCTCATCGGCGGCAGCGGAGGACCAAGAGCTTTCCCTGATTCGCCATTCAATATTAATACTTTGCGTAATCCGAAGAATTTGGCGGTCAACTATCGCTGGTCGCCGACAGCTACCGCGACCAACGAACTTGTGGCCGGCTTCAATCGTTTCACCTTTAGCTTCAACAATGCGGATCCTAATGCCAATTCGAATCCCCCGATTATCTTTAGTTGCTTGAATGTCTCCGACACGAACTGTTTGAATGTCACCAATCCATTAGACAACAGTCCGACCATTAACAACGCGCGCAGCATACGGACCTATCAGCTCGTCGATAATTTTAGCTACCTACACAATTCACATGCGTTCAAATTTGGAACAAACTTAAGGTTTCAACAACACCGGGATAATCGTGGTGGCGCGGGTGGATTGGGCATAAACCTGATCGTGGATTTCAACCGTTCGGCCAATCCTATTCCCTCAAGTTTTAGTCTGCCAGCCAACAGCAGCAGCGTTATCAATTCGACCGATCGCGGTAGGCTGCAGAGCTTTATCAATGGAATGATTGGTCGTGTAGGCAGTTTTGGGCAAGGGTTCGTCGCCACCAGTAACAGCGCCTTCGGATCACCGGGAACCAGATTTCCGTTTGATGCGCGTTACCACGACCTGGATTTCTATGGGCAGGATACCTGGAGAATTCTTTCAAACTTAACACTCGATTTTGGTTTGCGCTGGGAAGTCAGGCTCTCGCCCCGCGCAAGCGGTAATCCGATCTTGCGCCCCGACAGACCCGTTCGCATCGGCGAACCGCCAAGCAATACTCTACGCTGGGTACCAGGAAAATTGTTCGATAACGACCTGAGCAATTTTGCTCCGTCGCTTGGTTTGGCGTGGGATCCTTTTAAGGATGGCAAGACTTCCATCAGGGCCAACTTCCGCATAGCCTATGACCGCTCGAACACGTTTGTGTTTTCTTCTTCGATTTTCAATACGGAGCCGGGCCTGACCCTTGGAATCACCAATAGTAGTTTCGGGTTAAGCCCTAATGAGACTGGTCGCTTGCGCTTTGGCCTTCCGAGCCTCGCCCCTCCCACAGGTGTGACGCCCGAAGCATTACGCCAGCCGCCGCCATTCTCAACCAACAGTATTACGGTGGTTGATCCCAGCCTGCGCTCTCCCAAGACCTACGAGTGGGCTTTGAGTCTTCAAAGAGAAATCGGCTTTAGCACAGTTATCGAGGCGAATTACTTAGGCAGGCGTGGGGTCGGTCTGTATGGGGCCTACGATGTGAATCAGGTAGACATCTTTAACAACGGTTTCCTACAGGCCTTCAACACCTTGAGAAATGATCCCAATGCGACGAGTTCATTAATTAATCAGTTAATAACTGGGGATCCCAATAACAATACCGGATCGGCTTCCTTCCGTTCGCAGTTCTCAACTGAACTCTCGCAAGGTTCCGTTGCCGCCACTGCTGGCTCGCTGGCGCAGCGAACGACTTCGACCGGCGGACAATTCATTGTGGCAAACGGCTTCAGTCCCTTCTTCTTTCAGCGCTATCCGCAGTTTTCCAGCGGTCTTAACGTGATAGATAGTAATGACTTTTCCACCTACCACGGTCTACAACTGATCTTGAAACGCCGGTTCACTGACGGTCTTAGCTTTCAGGCCGGTTACACGCTTTCCAAGTCACTCGACACGCGCTCTTTTGATCCGACATTTACGGTTGTTGGACGCAATAATGCGCAATCCGCTTCCAGTACCCCGTTAGATTTGCGGAACCGGAAAATTAACTATGCTCCATCTGATTTTGATAGAAGGCACGTCTTTCAGGCTTATGCCGTTTACGATATCCCCTTCGGCAAGGGTCGCCGGTACCTAAATGATCTGAATCCCGTGCTTGACCGTCTGATTGGAGGCTTTGAATTCGCGGGACTGACGGTGTGGGAATCAGGTCGCCCGTTTACGGTTTATTCAGGAATCTTTACCGTCAGCAATGTCGTACAGGCGCCAGCCAATTGCAGCGGCTGCACTGCAAACACTGGTTCAGTGATTCAAGAATCAGGCACAAACTTCTTCTTTAGCCAGGATCAGCGCTCGAAGTTCTCGTTTCCAGCCCCGGGAGCGTTAGGGAACACGGGAAGGAACTTGTTCACCGGACCACCGTTATTCCGGCTCGACATGACGCTCGGCAAGAAGTTCGCTATTGGCGAAAACAGCAACCTGGAATTCCGAGCGGAAATGCAAAACGTGACCAATAGTCCGTCGTTCGCATTTCCTACTGCCACGTTCACTAGCAGCACCTTTGGACGTATACGCGATGGCGTTGTTAGCAGCTCGCGTCATATTCAGTTGGCCTTAAAGCTCAACTTCTAACTCGAACGCCAAACTAGCGAGGGCCGTAACGGCAACTCTTGACGCGTCCAACCGTCACAACTCAGCTACGCAATGCTCGCATAGTCCTTCCCGATCGAATAATCGAAAACTCCACCGTGCTTATCCGTGAAGGTCGCATCGCGAGTGTTGTGAATGCTGCCGGTAGTCACTCATTCACGGCAGACACCTTAATCGACCTTGAAAGCTCAACGCTCTATCCCGGTTTTATCGATGTGCACCTTCACGGTGCGGTGGGCGTCGATACAATGGACGCCGATGCAGATGCGCTTCATCGCGTCTCGGAATTTCTCGCGAACCAGGGTGTGATTGCATGGTTGCCGACGCTGGTCCCCGCGCCCGATGCGGATTATAAACGTGCCATCGCTGCTATTGAGGTAGCAATGTCGTCCTCCACGGCCGGCGCGCGAATATTAGGCGTTCACTATGAAGGTCCTTTTGTAAATTCGGCCCTCTGTGGCGCGTTGCGTTCCACATACTTTCGGACCTTCTCCGACTCGCGCGACCTCGACAGTTTGCCAATACTATCTAATCCGACGGCGGTGCACATGATGACGATTGCTCCGGAGATCGCAGGAGGGATCGATCTGGTTCATGAGTTGAAGCGGCGCGGTTGGATTGTTTCCATCGGACATACGCGAGCGGACTTTGCTGTGCTTGACGAAGCGCTTGTGGGCGGCGCGCGACACATGACTCACTTCATGAATGCGATGGCGCCCATGCACCAGCGCGCCCCTGGGCCAGTTGGCTGGGGTTTGCTGCGCGACGAAGTAACCTGCGATGTGATCGCGGATGGCATTCATCTGAATCGTCACACGCTGCAACTGATCTTGAAAGCCAAAGGCGCTGAGCGTTTGCTGTTGATTAGCGATGCGATTGCCGCCGCCGGTATGGGCGATGGTGATTATCAAATCTGGGGTGAATCGATTTCTGTAAAGAATGGGCAAACGCGCAACCAGCGCGGCAACATTGCCGGCTCTGTAATAACTTTGCGCGACGCAGTACGCATGATGGAGTCGCTCGGCGTTTCTGATGTTGCTCGCGCGCGGATGGCGTCGACCAATGCAGCCAAGTTGTTGGGCATTGACCACGACTGTGGCTCAATCGAAGCAGGGAAGCGAGCAGATCTGGTGGCGTTGGACGCCGACAAGAAAATAGTTTTGGTGCTGATTAACGGCGCGGTTGCAGTTTCGCCCGGCTGACGGGGACCCCGGCAAAAATCCATTTTCTCGGACGAAGGCTTCTTGCTGTTTGTTGTTGCGCGATGGCTGCGGTTTGATACATAGTTACCGCATCGACGTTCATTGCTTATTTAGGCGGATCGTCTTTTGTTCTCTGGCTGCTCCTGCAGCAAGCGTCTCCCCGGAATTTGTTAGCCAAAATACGTTACAGGTTATGTGCTTGACGCCTGGCATTTCGAGAACTGCGACGATTTGCGTTTTGCTGTGCGCGCTGGTTTGTGCGCCCATGTTTGCGCAGACGCCGGAACGCGGCCGGCAGAACCAAACAGAGGTTGTGCGCGTGTACACCGAGCTCGTGCAAACAGATGTAATGGTTTTTGACAAGCAGGGCCGCTTTGTCGATGGCTTGAAAAAAGAAGACTTTGAACTGCGCATCGACGGCCAGCCCAAGCCGATCGATTTCTTTGAACGCGTCACTGCCGGCAGCGCGAACGAAGAAGCTCAACTTGCAGCTGCGCGCGGCTCCTCTAATCGAACCAACAATAGCGATACAGCAGCGCCGGCGCCGCTCGATCGCGGCCGCCCTATCTTTTTTTTCCTCGACGATCTGCATTTGGACCTTGCCGGTTTGAATGCTGCCAAAAAGCTAATCAGCGATTTCGTCGATAAGCAGATGGCACAGAACGACGAAGTTGCGATTACCTCTGCCAGCGGTCAAATCGGCTTCCTGCAACAATTAACAGACAACAAGACGGTCCTTCATGCAGCGCTCGGCCGGTTAAAGTTCCGTTCTTATTCAGTTAGCGATAACGACCGGCCGCCAATGACGGAATATCAAGCGTTGCAGATAGAAAGGTTTGACCGTGACACGACGGATTACTTTGTCGAGAAAACCATGGCAGACAACCCGGGTATGACTCGCACTACAGCGGAGGCCCTGGTGCTCACGCGTTCCCGACAAATAACGCAGCAAGCCGAGGCAGTAACGACGGCATCGCTAGCGGGGCTGGACAGTTTGGTGCGATCGGCAAACAAACTCTCCGGACGCAAGCTAGTGTTTTTGATTTCGGGTGGCTTCTTTCTCGATACTCAAGCAAGTTCGATAGATCGCATTCAACGGATCACGAGCGCTGCGGCGCGTAGCGGTGTAGTTATCTACTCAATGGACGCGCGCGGACTCGTTACTCCGGGCAGCGACGTCAGCACGGCAGCGGCTTTCGACGTTACTGGCAGACTGGAGCGCGGATCAATTGGCGAACTGGCGGCGTCGCAGGATGCCCTGCATGCTTTGGCCCGCGATACGGGCGGAAAAGCAGTTTTCAATACTAATGCGCTGGGTCCTGGCTTGACTCGAGCTCTTAAAGAAACCTCTGCCTATTATCTGCTGGCTTGGAAGCCGGAAGGCGAAACACAACACGCCAGCAAGTTTCATCGCATCGAGGTAAAGGTTGTTGGGAGGCCCCAACTGGCGGTTCAAGTAAGGCGCGGATTCTTCGATGTTGAACCCCAACCTATTGCCTCCAAGTCGAGCAAGCCAAAAGAACCTGAGCCGAAGAAAACGGCCGAGACGGATCTGCGTAAAGAGCTCGGCAGTCCTTTTCCCGAGCGCGCAATTCCTATTTCCTTAAGCCTGAGTTACCTCAATACGTCTGACAAGGGTTGGCTCTTATCTATGATGATGGAGGTACCGAGCGCTTTTCTTACTTTTGAAACAGTTGGAGGGAAACAAGTCGCGGCGGTTGAGGTAGCCGGTGTCTTTCTTAACGATCGGGGCCAATTGGGTGGATCATTCAACCAAAGGGTAGCCCTCGAGGCCCAACCGGACCATGTTCCCGGACGTGGCAATGTAAGGTATTCCTATCCATTGTTTTTGCAGCCAGGCTTATATCAAGTCCGCGTGGGAGCGCGTGATCCGAAGAGTGGCCGCATTGGCAGTGCAACCGATTGGATTGAAATTCCAAATCTGAAGGCGACTCCATTGGGCTTAAGCAGTGTGGTGATTGGTGTCCGTCCATCGTCGGCAGTGGACAGCAATTCTGAAACCAGCCAAACCATCG
Source organism: Pyrinomonadaceae bacterium (assembly GCA_035643935.1). Taxonomy (GTDB): domain Bacteria; phylum Acidobacteriota; class Blastocatellia; order Pyrinomonadales; family Pyrinomonadaceae; genus PSRF01. The sequence goes on from DASQPM010000424.1 coordinate 9,967, forward strand.
CGAATTCGCTGGAAGTAAACATTAGCCACCACTTTCAGCGCAATAGTTACTTACGATTCGCGGTTGTTGTTTACAACAACCCGGTGCACGTGCCCGCGTCCGACTCGAAGGGCGACCTGGCGCTGCAAGTGCTATTGGTGAGAGACGATCAACCAGTAGTCACCACTCCCTTGAAGAAAGTCTCTACCGACAACATCACCGACTTTTCGCGAATACCTTACGCCGGCGAAATCCCCCTCGCGGGCTTGCCGGCGGGTCGTTACCTGTTGAAAGTCAATGTCATCGATAGAGTTTCAAAACAGAGTGCTTCACAAGAAACGCGTTTTGAGATCGACTGAGAACAGACCAGCCATTTTTGACTCAACCCTGGAAGCCAACCAAAGAACAACTCAGCGCCGCTGCCGGCAAGACCGTTCGTGACGTGATCGGGCCGGGATTGCGAGTTCTTTTTTGCGGCATCAATCCCGGACTCTACACTGCCGCTGTCGGCCATCACTTTGCGCGGCCGGGCAATCGTTTTTGGCCGGCATTATTCGCAGCAGGCTTTACCGATCGTTTGCTGTCGCCATTCGACGAGCGCGAACTGCTGGCGCACGGGTTTGGAATAACAAATGTGGTAATGCGCGCGACGGCAACCGCGGATCAACTCTCACGCTCCGAGTTAACTGAAGGAGGAAAGCGCTTGGCGGCAAAAGTCGGGCGTTACCAGCCGAATTTTCTGGCGGTGCTTGGAGTGGGCGCTTATCGTGCTGCCTTTGGCGAGCGACACGCGGTCATTGGTGAACAGGAAAAGACTATTGGCAAAACTCGTATCTGGGTATTGCCAAATCCCAGCGGCCTGAACGCTCATTATCAGCCGAAAGATCTGGCGCGACTCTTTGCTGAATTGAAATCGGCAGTTGAGTTGACATAAACCCACAGCGCCAAAGCGTGGCCTTTTGGAGTGCGGCGGCCTGACGCTGCTTTGGCCATGCCACGAGTGCCGCGCAATTTCGCGAGTAGCCTTCATCCAATTAAGATCGAGATCGTCCACGTCAAAGCGAAAGCGCCGCCGGGCCGGCGCACTCCAAGGAGTTGAGTCGTGCTTATCTTTTGATCAAGACACTGAGCGCGCTCGCCATTTGCGGGTTGAGGGTCTTAAGAATGTCATATTCCTGCCGGGCCGAAGGTTGATCATTGATTGCCACAAAAGTAAGACCGAGGTTGTAATGTGCGGCGGCAAGTTGTGGCCGCAACTTTATAGTTGCTTTGTAGGCTTCGATCGCTTCCGAGTAACGCTTGCCGTTGTAAAGGGCCAGGCCCAGATTAAACTGCGCGGCTGCATTCGTGGGCTCAATCTCCGCAGCCTTCTTCAACGCTTCAGCGGCTTCGCTGTAATGCTTCAAACCGTTGTAGGCATTGCCGAGATTTTTGTAAGCGTTGGATAAGACTTCGTTTCTGTTTTGCAGTCCTTGCTTATAAGCATCTCCCGTTTGGCCTAGCAGCGTAATCGCATGATTACTTGCGTCGATGGCCTCTGGATAGCGCTCCGCATGTCCGTAAGCAAACGCGAGGTTGTTGTAAATCTCTGCATTGTTCGGATCGTATTCGAGGGCCTGCTTAAGCACCGCGGCTGCTTCCGGGAAACGACCCAGTTGCGCCAGCGAATAACCGAGCGGTTGATACGCATCGACGTAGTCCTTCTTCATCTTCAAAGCTTGCTGATAGGCGTTGACAGCATCCTGAAAGCGGCCCTGATCGAGATACACATTGCCAAGACCGAGTTGTGCGCGTGCATCGTCCGGATCCTGTTTAGCGGCGAGTTTGTAGTTCAGTTCGGCTTCTGAGTAGCGCGGAGTGGCAGCGCTGCGAGCCGCATTGGCTTTGGCGATCGCCTGCTCGTGGACATTGACGGTGGGCCGAGTTCGCGTTCGCGCCCTATCAGAAGCTCTGCCACCACCGACCGCGCTGGGGCCACTGCTGCCATGGACCGGTGGATTCTCCGGCTTGCGAAAGATCATTGCCGCGCCACCGGGCTCGTTCGATAGAGTGCCGCCTCCTGCCTGGGCCAGCACGTGAGTCGGCCCGACTGCCAGCGCGGTGAGTGCCAGGATAGCTAAGCGATATTTCTTTCTCATTAATTCAAAACTCCTGGGACGAAGGAAACGTTTCAACCAACATGACAATAGGCCGACAGGTCATAATAGATCAAGATGGAAAGCCGCGCATTTTGGTTGGCTGTAAGAAAAGAATTGGCTCAGGGAATCAGCAGCTCGCGGAAGTGTGGTGAGCGTTCGAAACAAACGATCGCTAGTTGAGACTATCGAGTTGCAGGCCGACCGGTTCGGCGCCAGCGCCTTTCAGTCCATCGATCACCTTCATGACTTTGACGTATGGCATCGAGCGCGGGGCTTTGACGAAAACTGTCTTCTGAATTCTTGCGTCTTCCGGCAGATCAAACCGCATGACCATCTCGTCGCGGTAAACGTGGTTCTTTTTCCGCTCGCTGAACAAAGCTGCCAATGTTTCGCCGAGCCTGGAAGGATCGTCGGCTGTGCCCATGTAGTCGGTCAGGCCATTCAGTTTCAGGCTGTTGTCGGGTTGAATCGTTACTACCAGCGTGTTGATGTTCGCTAACAGTCTTTGATCTTTTGTCAGCTCGCTGGGTAAGTTAACTTTGAAATTGTGAGGTTTCAACGGAGCCGCGACCATGAAGATGATGAGCAGCACCAGTAACACGTCGATGAGCGGCGTAACATTAATGAAGGGCTTCGTCTCAGCTTCAGTATGGCGCGGCATGTGTGACCTCCACAATAATTTTACAAGCCGCGACTTTAGACACTTAATGTCGGCAGGATGTTCCCAAATTGAAGGTCACTTCATATTCTTCATTCCGTCAATTACCGCATGTAGCAGTGAAGGAATAATCTCTCGGTCGGCGCCATGTTCAGTTGTGAAGATAACAAAAACAAATTTTTCGCCGGTCGGCAGCTCGATATAGGCGGCATTATGACGCGTGACGCTGGTCCAACCCGCCTTTGCCCAGAACTTTGCGCCGGCGGGCAGTGCCGAGCCGCCGAAGCCGGTGTCCTGGCCATCTGCATCAGAGGTTTTTTTCGTTGGATCGCGCTGCAACAGCCCCATCATCTGTTGGCTACGGGTAGGAGTGACAGCTTTGCCTGTCACAATCTCCATCATTAAGCGCGCCGTGGCATTGGTGGTCAACTTGTTTCGATTTTCCCCGTTTGGCCCGCGTGACACCTGCTCGCGCCCATAGGCGTCTTCGCAAAACGGTTTCTGATTGACGTTAATGTTAGCGTAACCGAGCGACGAAAAATAACGGTTCACGGCATTGCGTTTTTCCTGCCACTCCGCCATCTCTTTTGGCGACAACTCAAAACCGCCCGTGGTTTGCGTCAGCACGTCAACCACATAATGCGTCGCATCGTTTGACGAATCCACGATCATGTCCTTCAAAGCCCGCTGCAGTTCGGGCGTGTTTAGAATTCTTTTATCCTCAAGCCAGCGATGCGCTGCGGCCAGATAAAAGAGTTTCACTACACTCGCCGGATAAATTCGTTCATTGCCGCGAAAACTCGCGGTTACCGGATGCTGAACATCGCGGAGGTCGATCAGCGTCACTGCAAGCTGCGATTCTGTGAGCTTCTTGTCGGCAAATGTCGCGAGGGTCGTTTTTACTGCGGAATCAACCAACGCTTGCAGTGAAGTTTTGTTTGCTTGTGCATTCGCTGGAACAAAGCACGCGAGCGTCCACGCCAAAACCTTTGCGATAAGAAAGAGATTTCTATTTTTCATGATCACTAAGAAAGATTGAGACACGAATTTGTGTTGCGGCCTATCGAGCATCTGCCGCGTGATTTCCAACAGTAGCGGATTCAACTCTGCCGCAATTATGGCAAGCTGCGCAGCTGTTCAATCCTATCCTGAACTGCTTCGGTAAGAATTCCAATCTCTTCCGGACTGTAATTGGCGGCACGAAACGCATCCTTGATTTGCGCAACGCTTAACCCGGCGAGCAACTCGCCCAGCCACTTCGCCTGCGGCACGGTGATGTCATCAAAGATTTCGCGCTTCTTTCCGCCGTAGCGAAAATTGACGACGCCATTATCCCGAACACCTTCGACAAACTTTGCTTTCTCATAGTCTTGAGGATTGTTTCGGCTGCGCGTGATCCGCCAAAACAAGGGTAGTGTGCCGGTCTTGCCAAAGGTCGCGCCCAGATCGCTGATCACATAGCGCAACTCATTTCCTCGGTGGCTGTGAGCAAGAATGATTACATTGTTTGAGTCCTTGATGTCCCAGTTGTTGAATAACACCATCATGGTCTTCAAGCCCGCAAACTCGCGTGTGCCAACGAAAGGATTTTCGTCCCACTTCCATTCATCCAGCCGTTTTAACGAACGCGGTCTTGCTTCCAACCTGACATTTTCAAATGTTCCCTGGCCGGGTATGCGCAGGCGCGGCACAAGATAATTGATTTCGGTAACGTAACCTGCGGCCCACAACAAACGCACCGCCGCCGTCTCGGATTGAGCTTCCTTGCCAATCTTTGCGACCCAAACACGACCGGCTGCATCGCGTATGCGATACTTTTTCGAATACCCGCCTTTCACCTCTTTAATAAACTTTATTCGCCGCAAACTGGGTTTCATGGCCGCGCCGCCTGGACCGAGATACAAATCTCGCGAGGCGATATCCTCCGGAGCCCGCCAAAGCACCGGCGTGCCTTTCGGGATGGGTTTCTTCTTTCTTGCGGTGGCTTCCGACTGGCACGCCAGAAGCGAAAGAAAGAGAATCAGTGCTGCGAATGAAACTCGGCGAGCGTTTGCTTTGGCGAGCATGCAAAAACCTCCATTGAAATGCACAGTTGTCCCTGGCCGTGTTCGGCTCGGAATATATACAGCAAGGGGGAATTTCAGGAGAGTTACGGGGAGAAATTGCGAGAGCATTCTAGCGTTAACGGAGAGCCATCGCAATCTCATTGGTGGCCGGGTGGTGTCGGTTTAATGGCCGACAGGCTTTACCTTTGTCGTAACGCCGCGACAAACTAAAGAAGGTCTGATCAAGTTAATCGATTTATCTTTTCCAACCCGCTTCGCGGGCTGAATGCAAATTGTTCATTGCCCATCATTAGTTTGGAGTTGGCAGTGATGTATCATGGAAAACTGGACGAAGTAATTGAGGTTGGCCCACTTGGACACACTCACCAAACAATTGCGCGCGATCGTAGGCGACGAAGCGGTACGCGCGGAGCCCGACGAATTGCTGGTCTACGAATGCGATGGCCTGCCGCAGCATAAACATCGGCCGCGCGCAGTTGTGTTTCCCAATTCGACTGCGCAAGTATCAGAAGTGCTGGCGCTACTCGCACGCGAGCAGGTTCCATTTACGCCGCGCGGCGCCGGCACCGGCCTATCCGGCGGCGCGCTGGCAATGAACCAGGGAGTCGTCATCGAGTTGGCGCGCATGCGTCAGATACTCGAAATCGATCCCATCAATTGCCTTGCCGTCGTTCAACCCGGCGTCGTTAACCTCCAGGTTTCGCGCGCCGTCGCGCACCTCGGGCTGCATTACGTTCCCGATCCGTCCAGTCAACCCACTTGCACTATCGGCGGAAACATTGCGGAAAACGCGGGCGGCATTCACTGCCTGAAATATGGCACGACCACGGATCATGTGCTTGGCCTGAAGGTGGTACTTGCCGGCGGCGAAGTGGTGCAACTGGGCGGCAGCGGCAGAGAGCTGCCAGGTTACGATTTGTTGGGACTGTTCATTGGCTCGGAAGGAACATTTGGTATTGCCACTGAAGCAACGCTGCGATTGACGCCGGTTCCGCCGGCGGTGAGAACTCTGCTGGCGGAGTTTGCTGAAGTAAACGATGCAAGCCATGCGGTCTCGGCCATCATCGCCGCCGGAATAATGCCGGCGGCACTGGAAATGATGGACCGCGAAATTATTCGCGCGGTCGAGGCGAGTGTGTTTGCTGCGGGTCTGCCGCCGGACGCAGGCGCGGCGCTGCTGATCGAGCTCGATGGCATCGAGGCCGGGCTGGACGATGAAGCCGAACGAGTGACAGCGATTTGTATGGAGCGCGGTGCGCGCGCCTGTCGCAGCGCTCGAGATGAAAACGAACGAAAGAAACTTTGGGCGGCGCGCAAGGGCGCATTTGGCGCCATCGGTCGCATTTCGCCTGACTCGATGATCCAGGATGCGGTAGTCCCGCGCTCGCGGTTGCCGGAGGTGCTCGATGCTGCCTACCGCATTGCGGCGAAATATCAACTGCGAATTGCCAACGTATTTCACGCCGGCGACGGCAATCTCCATCCGCTAATCTGTTTCGATTCGCGATTTCCCGCCGAAGTGCAACGCGTCAAAGATGCCGGCCGCGAATTGATGGAGACATGCGTGCGCGCCGGCGGCAGCATCACCGGCGAGCATGGTGTCGGTTTGGACAAGCGCGATTTGTTGCCGTTGATCTTTTCAGAGAAAGATATGGAGATGATGTTACAAGTGCGGGCTGCATTTGATCCATCGGGCTTGATGAATCCCGGCAAGATCATTCCGATCTTGCGAGGCTGCGGCGAGGCGCGGGCGATCGCAGGCGCTGATTGGCAAAACGACCTGTCAGCGTCAAACGACGTGCTGGGACGGGATCTACTGGTGCCGGAGGCGTCCCGCCCGCAACCGCGAGGAGAAACTTCGGTAGCGTCAGGCGATTTGCTGGGACCGCGGGCGTCCCGCC
>DASQPM010000425.1:0-4316 GCA_035643935.1 Pyrinomonadaceae bacterium
TCGACATACTCGAGCACGTCATCGAGTTGTCTCTGGAAAGTTTTCGCTTCGTCTTCGGTCAGATTGATCCGCGCCAGTCTTGCGACGTACGCGACATCGAGATCTGAATTTCCAGCCATATCAGGCTCACGGATGCAAATGGCTGATGAGCAACATGACCGCGACTCCTAAAGCGGCTAATAGAATCAGAAAGACGATCCGCCCCTGCCGACGCTCTTTGCGCATTGCACGAGGCCGCCGGGCCCTTCGATCAGCATCAAGCACCTGCGGGGCGTCCATTGCGATTGAGATGTGAAATCGCTTTTCGACAACATTGTTGGTTGCGCTGCGGTCCGGCTTTCGCGGTGAAGATTTCTTCTGCGCAGGTGCCCGCGATTGCGTGACGATGCGCTCCAGGCTTTCGACCTTCTCGCGTAACTGTGCCTCTTGTTGCGCTATCTCTTGTTGCTTGCGGTGAAGCGGCGGGGCCGGTTTGCGCGAACGCCGAAACATCGCCATCACTTGCTGGCCAGCCAAGCAAAGACGGCAATGGCAATGACGCCAAAGAGGATCAGCGGCAAAGTGAGCGCGAGGCCGATCTGCAACCACTCGGAAAATGAGCGCCCACCGGTGTTTTCGTAAGCACCCGAGGTGGCATCGGGCAACGACTGCTCGCCGTTACCGCTGCCGCCTGCTTGCAATCGGCTGCGGTGTTCATTGTACTCGGTGCGGGCGTCGTCCACCGTGCTTAACGCCCGGCTCAGTTCTTTGTGCAACTCCGATGGATTCCAGTTCCTCGGATCGATCGCCTCGACCAATTCCAAATGTTGGGCGAAACTTTCACGGGCCACGCGGATTTGCTCCAGCCTGCTTTGCGCGTTGTACGCTTCGCGTTCCAGCACAACCAGCGCGCGCGTCAGTTTATCGGTCATTTCCCCCCGGCCCTGTTCTAATTCGCCCTGGCGCCGGCTTAGCTCTTCCAGTTCGCGTTTTTGCTTCTCGATCTGCTCCTGCTGGCGCTTGAGTTGGAGGAGTTGTTCCTGCGCTTTTTGCACCTGATTATCCAGATGCTCGGCAGACGGCTCTTCCTCGGTCAAGTGGAGCATTTGTTCAAGCGGTCGAGGGTTTTCTGCCATGATAATCGCGTCGTCGTCCAGGTTCGTCGTAGCGGACATTAAGTGGCTCGATCGAGAATTCCAGAGATTTCCATCGATGGCGCGCAAAAATTTTTGGAGAAAGAATGATACAAGGAACAACGGCTTGGGCAGCCGTCGATTCTTAAACGTGACGGCTGGGAAGCCATCATTCCTTGCGTTAGCGCCCCGGCATCATCTCTAAGAGGAAACCTCTGAAATATTCGGTTTCAGGAATGGTCGGCAGAACCGGATGATCGTCGCCGCTCGAGACAAAAAATTTGAAGCGACCAGAGAAAACCGCAAACTCAAACACCAACAACAACTCGCCTTTATAGCTTAATCCCAAGGCAAACAAGGTCATTGACGCTGAACCACGGCAATACCAAGTAGATTGCTTAAAGCTTCATGTCAGATTCTGTACCTAGCGCAAGCAGTACACGTCAACGCCGAACGTGGTTGGATGTCGTTTACTCAAACCTCAGTTCGCGGCATCTGTCACGGGGCGAACGTCTCGTTTTGGGAGTGATATGTCTCTGTTCGTTGGTCCTGTTTGTTGCTCTTCAACACGGCCGAATATTTCTCGGAGACGAAATTGGGACGCTCAGGTATTTGAAACAAACGCCAACCTATATTTTGACGCATTTTCGCATTTGGCTGACGATGAATTATTTCATCTTAGTCGAGAAGGGAGTCGCCTCGCTTTGTGGAGCAACAGATTGGCGATTAACTCTCTTACCGATAGGAGCAGCCATCGCAGTAATTCCGCTAACTGCCTCGCTGGCGCTTAAGTTGACCGGTTCGACGCGCACCGCCCTGGTCGCTGCCACCCTGGCGGCGTTCAACCCTTACCTGGTCATGCTTGGTCCGACGATTCGCGCCTATTCACTTCTTGCGGCATTCAGTCTCCTGGCAATCAATGAATTTTTTCATTGGAATCAGTGGCCGGGCTGGCGGAACGGGGTGCGATGTGCTGCTGCAGTGCTCTTCTTGCTACTCACACATTTGCAAGCCATTTACATAGTCGCATTCCTGGTCTTGTTGCTGATTGTTCAAAGCCTTTCGGGTATCAGAAGGTTTCTCTGGGAGTCCAGGACTCTGTTGATTCCCTTGGGCGGAGTGGCGATCATCGTCGGTTTAGCATACTGGCGTCTCCTCCCCGATATCGCGAGGGTTAACAAAGAGTGGGGAGGAGGCTATACGCCGCCAACGAGCATAGGATATATTCCGCGGGTCTTTACCATGTACATGGGTAATAGTTACGCGGCGTTTTTGTCTGTTCTATTGCTCTTCGCTGGCTGTTGGTCGGCAGCACGAGACAAGCAACCGCTTCTTCTGCTGTGCGGCGCGATCATTATGGGTCCGATTCTCATGTCCTTGCAAGGAATTGCTCTCGACGCGGGGGGGTTCGCGCGTTATCTGATCTTCTCTCTGCCTCTGCTTCTGATCCTTATAGCCGAGGGAGTTGACTGGATCACGAGACACATCCGGGTACGATGGGCCGCAATTGCAGGCTGGGGTCTCACAGTGCTGATTGTTGCGTGTTGGACGCCCTGCATTCATGCGCAATTTCTTCACCAGACACGATGGCCATTCGCGGAGGTGGCCGGGTTTCTGCGCGCGCGAATGCAGAAAGACGATGTGATCGTTGCTGGATGGATGGTCGGATTCACACTTTCGCAATTCTTCGACCATCCTGAAGATCGCATTCTGCTGCCCAACAAATACGTTAGCAAAGTCAGTAATAAACTTGATGCGCCTGCGTCGGGTAGGGTCTTTTACGTAACAGGGCGAACGCGCCTGCTCCCACCGTTTACACCTGCGGAGGCCGCTGAGATGAACAGACGTTTTGGGCGCGATCAGATTGTGATCGGTCCCTCGGATGATAGTGGGCCAGGTACTTTACGCGGCCGCGAGGCACGTATTCAAGATTTCGGACAAGTAGAAGTTAGAGTTTATCGCGGCGACACCGCGCGCGCGTTGCTCCAAGAATGGCGTGAAGATCTGTTGCGTCGAACGGCGGGACGTATCTACCCATCTTTTCAGGGTGATTATCAACTACTGGCGTTGCTGGAAGAACAGCTACCGTCTGGTCAGTTGGCAGATCATTGGCACTTGCTCGCCGAACGTTGCCGCGCTGAAGATCCGCTTATGCGTGGTATTCCGCGCCATTTACAAAAGATGGCGCAATCGGTGTCATTCCCGTGAATGGCTTGCCACCAAGTCCCTTGCAGGATCTTGGTTAAAGAAAGTCGTGCTCTGATGATCTGCTGGCTCGGTCGGCCGTTAGGTTGATGAGACGCAGTTCTGCCCCCTGCAGTGGAGTCCAATCGAAAGATTGAAGTGAAAAAAGACCCGCGCTCGCCAATTCATGCCCAATTAGTTAGACTTTAGCGTGGCACCTTCAGTCCAACTCCCCTTTTGATGCCTTGCTTGAACGAGGGAGAAACACTTGCGAGTTGCTTGAGAAAGCCGGGTGCGCATCGAGCGTGCTGGCGTGCTCGGCGAGATCCTCGTGGCCGACAATGGCAGCAGGGATAACTCGGTGCTGATCGCGGAGAAACTCGAAGCGCGCGTTGTCCATGTGAACCAAAAAGGGTACGGCAACGCACCAGCGGGGCGGAATTCAAGCCGCATCTGGAAGATGGATCGTTAATGGGCGACGCCGACGAGAGCTACGATTTTTCGGAAACGGACCGCTTCGTAAAAAAATTCCAGGAAGGTTTTGAATTAGTTACCGGTTGCCGCCTGCCGCGTGGAGGGGGAAAAATTCTGCCCGGCGCGATGCCGTTTAGACACCGCTGGTTTGGAAATCCGCTCTTCTCGCGAATGGCGCACCATATGTGCCGCGCCGATTCACGACGTCTATTGCGGCCTGCGTGGATTTACACGAGAACTGTACGATTCTCTGGCGTCGAATGATCATGAGGCTTCTTTCATTCTCACTCTTTTTGGCGTGCCGATGCGCACGTGCGGCGGCAAGTGGAAGATCGAACAGCGGCTTGCGATAAATGACTCGAGCCGCGTGAACATCGATGCGTTGGTGGCGGAGTTAAAAGAAGAAAGTCGTGAGTTAGCGAATTGATTTGTCAAAACCTGCTCATGACTGGCGCTGTCACGTTGCGCGAGGCGAAGCATCTCTGTGTAGTTCGGTTAAGCATGCATCAAAAATCGATCCGAGATCCTTCGCTTCGCTCAGGATGA
>DASQPM010000426.1:0-3701 GCA_035643935.1 Pyrinomonadaceae bacterium
CCAGGCCAAGGGTCGCCTCTTTGCGTAGAGTCATATTTTCTGGCGAGGGACTGGTGTTCGCTTTGGCTATCACGGCTTCAAACGCTTTTGCGGCTTCATCGGCGTTTCCGGTCAGCAGCGAAGCACGCCCGTAAAGATACAAAAACTCCGGCTCACTAGAATCGAGCGGGTTTTGAATTCCTTGGCGCGTCAGGTCAGTCTTTGCGGTCGTAGCCAGCCAGGCATTTGGATCGCGGTCAACTTCGCGCCGGGCAGTTTCAAATCTGGAGAACGGATCCGCTGTCGTTGCGGTCGCTGTGGGTGAGGCCTGGGCAGCGATTTGATTATCGGGATCGACGTAAGGTATCGGCCCTTTGTATTTTCTGCCGCCATAAAAAGCGGCGGCTAGCGCGCTGAGAACGAGCAGAAGCAGAATAAACCCGCTGGCGAAGCCACCACCGCGCGGTTTCTCCGCGGACTTGCTGACGGCTACTTCATCCGAGCGCTCGAAGTTGATCGGTTCTGCAGCTTGTGCCCCGGCTGCAGGAAACGCTTTCCGCGAAGCCGGCACGAATTCTGCCGGCCCAGTTTCCTGCGTTTCCAGCCTTGGCGCCGCTGATACGGTCGACACACTAGCTTCCGGTGTTAGCGTCTCGTCCATATCGGCGCTGCGCTGTGCGGCTGAGATAGAAGTACCCACCCGGATCACAACTGCGGTCAGGTTATCTTCGGCGCCGCGTTGGTAGCAACGTTCTTTCAGAGCGGCGCAGAGCGCCGGCAGGTCCTCGTTCAGAATCATCAACTGCCGCAGCTCGTAATCGGGAATATGTCGCGTGATGCCGTCGGTGCAAAGCAGAAACTGCGTGCCGTCTTCCACTTCTATCACCTTCATATCAACTTCAACACCGTCCTCGGCGCCCAGGGCGCGACTGATAATGTTCTTGCTCGGGTGATTGGCGGCCTGCTCCGGCGTCATGCGGCCCGCGCGTACTTCTTCTTCAACTACCGAATGGTCTTCAGTTTCGCGCAGCAGATAGCCATCAGGCGTCAAGCGATACAAACGCGAGTCGCCAACGTGGCCGATGGTGGCAATATTGTTTTTGATATGAAGCGCGACAATAGTGGTGGCCATCATCGCAAACTTTGCGTGCTCCTGGGCCATCTTGTGAATGGATGCATTGGCGCGTTGAATCGCAAGCTCCATCAAGTCTTCAATGTCGGCGCTGTCTTCCTTATGGCGAAACGCTTCATCGAGAACTTCAATCGCAGTCTGCGAGGCTACTTCACCGGCTTCAGCGCCGCCAACGCCATCAGCTACCGCGAAAATGCCGCGTTCAGTGTCAGCCAAAAAAGAGTCTTCATTGAGCGGCCGTTTCTCACTTAAACCGCGATCGGTGACTGCCGCGGATTTGAGGGTCAGCGCGGGCGCGGGATGATTACTGGGTTGGCTCATTCAACCGCCTCCAATTTTAGTGGCGACGCAGGCACGCCCGGCGAGGGCTTGGCGAGCATTTGGTCGCGCGCGTTTCGATGGGAAAAGGCCATCAGCATACCTAACATCGCAAAGCTGGTAACCAGGCTAAATCCGCCATGGCTGACAAAAGGCAATGTAATTCCAGTCATCGGCAAGGCGCGCAAAATGCCGCCGATGTTAACCAGGGCCTGGAAACCCATGAAAGCTGTTAAGCCGGCTGCGCAAAGCTTGGTAAACATATCACGCGCGTCGAGAGAAGTACGAACTCCGGCCACCACCAGAGTGATCACGGCCAGCAGCACAATCGCGCCCCCCGTCAAACCAAGTTCTTCGGCAATTGCCGCATATACATAATCCGAGTCGGCGATGGGAATGACTTCCGAAAAGCCCAGGCCGAGGCCACGGCCCGTATTCTTCCCTGAAGCAATGCCAAAAACGGCCTGGGCCGGTTGAAAAGCGAGCTTGTCAAACCAGACATCGACGTTAACAATCTTCTGCATTGCCGGACTTTGCTCGGAAAGTTGTTTGAGCTGCGGATCGCTGTTGATAGCTTCCTGATAATCCTTTTTCCACCAGGAAACTTCCGGCGAAGGCGGATCGAAACCGTCCAACCACAAATGAAACCGTTGCTGAATTCGCGCCGGCAGCATTGTCTGAATGGGACGTGCAATGGTCGGCAGCAGCGGGACTTTCTCCTGCACGTCTCGCGGCAGTGCGCCCACGACGAGAATACTGATGACCAGCAACACCGAACCGACGAACAAGAGCAACTGCGGCCAGCGTCTGACGGCAACAAGATAAAGCGTCGTGTAAGCGCCGCTGAATATCAGCATCTGGCCAAAATCTTTTAGAGCGAAGAAGGGAACGAATGGCAACATCGCCATCACGAGCAGAGGCACCACATCACGCGCGCGTGGAATGCCCCAATACGTTTCGCCAAGGTCTTTGTAGCGCGCAGTCAGAATTCCGGCGAAGCCCAGCAGGAATGGAATCTTTGATGGCTCCCATGGCGTCATGTTTCCCAGGGCTTTGCCGGCGCTGGAGGTAACCACCGCGGCTGCTAATGGCACCAGGGTCAGCAGGACTACGATGAAACTGTTGCGTTGCAGCCACAGCAGAAAGCCATCGCGAACACAGAACATGTAGGCCACGGCGAACGAAAGAAAGGAGAAAATGGGGATCCAGGTATAACTCGAAGTTATTGCGTCGCCGATTGAATAATTCGCCGGGCGGCGCGGCAACTGGTCCAGGTCGATCGATGACGCGGGTGTGGGCGGCAAGCCCATCATCTGTTTCTTCGCGGCATCATAATTCTCAATGATGTAACGCGTGCGTAGCGCCTCCATCTTTTGCTCGCGTGCTGCCGATTTGTTGCGCGCGTTGTATTCAGGATCGCTGTAGAGCCGGTATTGGATCAGCAGACCTATAGAGAACAGCACGACAGCGGTAGTAAACAAAATCCACTGCCCGCTGTAATTCATTACGCGCGACAGCCAGATCAGCAGCGCCAACAGCGGTACGAACATCAGCAGATCCCGCACCGCACCAATTGTGGACGTTTCATAACCGCGCAGCAGGCCACCGCGATGAATCGCCCAGTAGCCTGCGATCTCGAAAAGAAACAGCAGGAGGATGATTAAGAGATGTGATGATGCGCGATTCTTCATGTAGGCTCAGTTGTCCGATAAGGTTTAGCTTGTCGTGCTGCGACCAGCGACAAACTGAAGGAAGATCTGAACAAGCGGAAGCATCAACTCCTTGGAGTGCGCTGGCCTGGCAGCGCTTTGGTCCGACTGACCAACCGGGCCCGTCTGGTTGAATTTTTCTCGATAAACCGGCACCAGGCGGGCGCAGGCCAAAGCGGCGCCGGGCCGCCGCACTCCAAGGAGTTGATGGTTTCCGCCACTCAAAGCTTTCTGAAGTTTATCGGACATGTTCAGGGCGTTGGCGTTGCTGCCGGGCGCGGCCGTCGTTGGGCCGGCGCTTCTCGTTGACCTTGAGGTTGATTGCTCGGCTGACTCCTGACCGAATTGAAATAGCCGAGGTCTCTTGCCTTCAGAACTAAAGCCGCAGCTATCGGCGCCGCGGATTTCGATCCATAGCCACCGCCTTCGACGATTACGGCGATCGCCAGTTGTGGCCGCTCCAGCGGGGCAATGCACAAAAACCAGGCATCAACGCGCGGGTGCTCTTCATCCATGATCGTCTCTTCATATTCACGAATGATGTTGCCCTTGTTGTCCTTTTC
>DASQPM010000427.1:0-3466 GCA_035643935.1 Pyrinomonadaceae bacterium
TTTTCCCTGCGGGTCGGCCACTAGCCCATCAAGCCTGATGTTCTTATCGCGAACTGCTGCGTAGGCAGCAATCGGCAATTGGCAACCGCCACCAAGACAGCGCAGGAAGGCGCGTTCAGCAGTACAAGCCAGCCTGGTAAACTTATGATCAAGCTCTCTAACCGCTTCGATTGTGTCCTGATCTTCAGCGCGCGTTTCTATCGCCAGGGCGCCCTGTCCGGGTGATGGAAGCATTTGCTCACTAGCGAGCGCTGCGCTAATGCGGTGCTCAAGTCCCAGTCGTCGCAGTCCGGCACATGCCAACACCAGAGCGTCATACTGACCCTCGTCAAGTTTGCGCAGACGCGTGTCCACATTCCCGCGGAGATCCTGAAAAACGAGATCGTTGCGCAAATGTTTTAATTGGGCCAGGCGACGTTGGCTGGAAGTCCCCACAATTGCCTTCTGCGGCAAACTATGGATTGACGCGTTGCCGGCGCTTGCCAGCATTCGTCCCAACACCAGGGCATCGCGCGGGTCTTCGCGTTTGCAAATTGCAGCGATCGTTAACCGCTCCGGAAGAATTGTTGGCAGGTCCTTGAGCGAATGGACGGCCAGATCAATCCGCCGATCAAACAGCGCGTCTTCGAGTTCTTTTGTGAACACGCCCTTTCCGCCAATCACTGACAGTGGTTCAGTTTTCACGTCGCCCGAGGTCGTAATAATCTCAATCCGGGTTTCAAGCGCAGGACTAATGCGCTCGAGTTCGCTTTGCACGAAGCGCGCCTGCGTGAGCGCGAGCTTTGAACCGCGCGAACCAATGACGAGGATCGGTTTCATTTGGCTGGGATTTATTCTTCGAGGCCGAAGATGTCGCGCCAGGCCTGGATAATTTCGGCATCGCTTGCGTCAGTGGAATGGCGCATTTGACTTAATACGGGATGGGAAATCTTGTTTACTGTGGAAACCAATAAACTCTCAATCCCGGACTCCTGTTCCGGGCTCAATGAGCCAAGCCGGTTTCGTTGCCGCTTCAGCTCCTGGCGCGCAATGTCCTGGAGCATTTGTTTCAAAGCGCCGACCGCCGGCCCGCTCTCAAGCGCGCGCAATGCCTGTTGGAACTGCATTATTTCGGATTCAACGATCAACTCTGCGCGCTCAGCTTCTCGTTCGCGTTCGCGAATGTTTGACGAAACGACCGATTCGAGATCGTCAACATCAAAAACAAAGACGTTGGGGATTTTGCCAATCGCGGGATCAATGTTACGCGGCACACTGATGTCGATATAGAAGGCCGGCCGGTTGCGTCGCTTTGTTAAAGCGTCGCGCACCATCTGCTCAGTGACAATGTAGTGGTCGGCGGCAGTCGAGCAAATAACGATGTCAGCTTGCGGCAAATACTCGGCAAGCCGGGCAAAATCTACGGGCGTGCCCCCAAGCTCGCGTGCCAGCGCACGTGCGGGCTCTTCCGATCTGTTCGCCAGCAGAACATTTGCAACGCCGGCGTTTACGAGATGGCGCGCAGCAAGTTCAGCCATCTCACCGGCGCCAATCAGCAACGCGGTCTGTCCCGCAAAAGAATCAAAAATCTTTTTACCCAACTCCACCGCCATGTAACTGATGGATACGGCATTTGCGCCGATCCCTGTTTCGGTGCGCACGCGTTTGGCGACACGGAATGCGTGATGGACCAGCCGGTTGAGAATTCTGCCGGTGGTGCCTGCCTCGAGGGCAATCGAATAGGCACGCCGAACCTGGCCCAGCACCTGCGGCTCGCCAACCACCATCGAGTCGAGCGACGACGCAACGCGGAACAGATGGCGCACCGCTTGATCGTCAGTGTGTTGATATAACTGTGCTTCAAATTCCGTTCGCGGCAGCTCGTTTGTTCGCGTCAGGAATTCAAGAATGCGTTCGTTCGTTTCGTTCAGCTGACCCTTCGCGGTTTCAGTCAACACCTCTACGCGATTACAGGTGGAAACGATTAGTCCCTCGCGCACAATCTCGCCGTCCACTAACGAGCGCAGCCCGCTGGCGCAGGCATCATCCGACAACGCCAGGAGCTCGCGGACCGCGAGCGGCGTTGACTTGTGACTAACTCCGACTAAGACGATTGACATTTAATTCTTTCTACCTCTCCCTTTGGGAGAGGGGTGGGGAGAGGGCTTGCGCGCGTCAAGCTTCTCACCCTCCCCTAACCCCTCCCAAAGGGCGGGGAAGAAACCAACAACTGTTCAGGCGTTCATCTAGTTTGCGTCTTTTTTAAAGAGACAAGCTAAAGCTTGGATTCTGAACTACGCTCGCGACGTTAACCAAACACGTGG
This sequence comes from Pyrinomonadaceae bacterium, assembly GCA_035643935.1. GTDB lineage: Bacteria > Acidobacteriota > Blastocatellia > Pyrinomonadales > Pyrinomonadaceae > PSRF01. Next base: position 2,304 of record DASQPM010000427.1, read on the forward strand.
TAGCCGCCCATCAATCTGGCTCCAAAAAAAGTGCAAAGGACCAACGCGAATCCAGCAACTCCGATCCAGGCCGCTCTTCGCCCGCGCCAGCTTGCGGTCGAGCGATAAACAATAAGCGATACATAAAGCAACCAGGTGAGCGCGGCGAAAATTTCCTTCGGATCATTGTGCCATAGCCGACCATCGCGCGACGACGCCCAAAGCATCCCGGTCGCGATGCCCACTGTCAAGAGTGTCAGCCCAATAGCTGTCGAACTGGTGGCGATTTCATTAACCGTTGTCAGCGATGGCAGCCGATGAAAAATTGCCCCGAAAGTCTTTAGCTTCAGCGACCGTTCCTGCAACAGATACATTACGCTGGCCACGAAGACGACAAAGAATGCGGCATAAGCAAAGAATAACAGCGTCGTGTGCACAGGAAAAAGCCAGGTATCGCGAACGGCAGTTGTCTTAGTTGTGCTGTCGATTACCGAGCGCGTGACGGCAGCTATGAAAACCAACAATGAAACCAGCGGCAGTATGAAAGTTCCCAACGGGCGCGCGCGATACCGATAAAGAATCAGCGAATAGGTAGCGACCAAAGTCCATGCCAGAAAAGAGAGGGTTTCACGAAGGTAAAAGAGCGGGTAATGGCCGTCAATCACCCAGTCGGCACCTAACGCTACCGTGTGCATCAAGAAGCCGGCAGCCATGGCCAATTCAGAAATGCGTTGCAGCGCGCGCCGTTTATTTATAAACGCGAGCACGGCATGAATCGCGGCAACAACATAAGCAGCCAAAACGGCCAGCAATAGGGATCTCATTGCTTAAAGGCGAGCAGTCGTAATTCTAGTTGATGATAGTTGCAGCAGCAAGGAGTGTCGTCGATGACGGTGAAGACGCGGTGCTTTGGTGTTAATCGGCGGCAGCCTCCCATTAGCGAAGCGGAGAGGCTCTGCACAAAAAGTACTTGATTGTTCAGAACCTGAGCGACGCCGATTGCGGCTTGCCGCCGCACAGTGCGGAAAGGCTCGGCCTTTCCGGAAGCGATCTCTCACCTCTTTTCCTTAGGCTGAGCCTCAGGAAAAAATCATTAAGGGGAGACTCAGCGGAAAGCCATAGGCATTCCGCATTGTGAGGCGGCAAGCCGCGACCAATCGCGCCCGCCGTTTACATTCCCATAT
>DASQPM010000428.1:0-3329 GCA_035643935.1 Pyrinomonadaceae bacterium
CAAAATGAGGCCGGCGCAGAATGCGCTTGGTCGTTTCCTGGTTTTGCGCCGGTGCCAGACCCGGATAATGAACGCGGGATACGCCGTCGTGAGTTTCGAGATATTTCGCCAAACGGAGAGCGTTGTCACACTGGCGATCCATGCGCAGGGATAGTGTCTTTAACCCGCGATGAATTTCATGCGCCTCCCAAACGCCGAGGATCCCGCCAACCAGCTTCATCACGCCAATCAGCGTTGGCAGGTCTACCTCATCACGAGCGACGACCACTCCGCCCATCACATCCGCGTGCCCTCCGAGATATTTCGTCGCGCTATGTACGGAGAAGTCCGCGCCGTGCTTGAGAGGTTTGCAGAGATAAGGAGAAGTGAACGTATTGTCCACAATGAACCGCGCGCGCACTTCACGCGCGATTTCAGCGCAGGTGGCAATATCACAAACTTTTAGGAGAGGATTTGAAATCGTCTCGGCAATCAACACTTGCGGTCGGACCTCGAGAGCTTTCGCTCTCAAAGCTACTAAATCAGAAAAATCCGCTGTTGTGGTCTTAATGCCATACGAGCCAAAAACTTTGTAGAGCAGATCAATGGTAGCGCCGTAGAGATCCTGCGACGCGAGGATCGTTGCGCCGCTAGTGATTTCGCAAGCGAAGATGGCGGCATGCAGCGCAGCCATGCCGCTGGAATACGCGCAAGCAGCGGCGCCTTCTTCAAGCAGGCGCATGGCTTCTTCAAGCGCCGCGACGGTGGGATTGCCGTAGCGCGAATAGATGTAGCCCTGTCGCTCGCCGGCGAAAACCTGGTCCACTTCGGCCATGGAATCATACGTAAACGTCGTGGTCGCATAGATCGGAGTGGAAACAGGCTTGCCATTCGGTGGCGCGCCTCTTTCACCTGCGTGGACCAATTGGGTGTTTATGCCGAGCTGTTCTTTACCCATCCGAGACTCCTGTCAGCAATCGATGCCGCGATCGGCGAAGGGTTGCAAGGCACCGCGCAACCCTATCTAGCAATCGGTTTTGCCGTTGTTGATGTTCACGTCTGCCGGACAATTGCCGTAGCTTTACTTCTTGCGCGTGGCCGCGGCTTTCTTAGCCGCACGCGAACGTGAGGCGGCGGAACGCTTCGCAGCTGCACTGCGAGCCTGACGCGACAAAGCCTTCTTCGAGCCCGCACTATGTCCTTCGCGCTTCAGCGCATTCAATATCGCACGCGACCGCTTTGCTGACTTCTTGCCTTTGCTCGCGCTTTTCCCTTTACGAACATCGCGCGCGGCCTGCTTCCGAGTTCTCGTTGAGGCTTTCCCTTTTTCCGGCGGCGGAAGATCGACGCCAGCACGGCGCGCCTTCGATAGACCAATGGCGATCGCCTGCTTAGTCGAGCGAGCGCCATGCTTGCCTTCGCGAACATGCTCGATTTCTTCTCGGACGAACTCTCCGGCCTGAGTGCTCGGAGCTTTTCCTTCGCGTTTGTCTTCCTCTGCGCGTTCCAATGTTTCCTTTTCCGGCATAGTTAACTCCCTTTCGCGTAGCGCCCTAATCTGCTTTTGTAAAGCAAACTGTTAGTTTGCGGGGCGACTGAATGCCATTCAATCATCGCAAACTAACAGTTTGCTTTACGAAACTAGACCACTCCCTTTCGCTAAAACTTTCATCCCAGAACCACTCCGCAAGTGAAGTGCCAAACGGAACTGCGAAACGAGTTTCCGTGCTCGAAATGAGCGCGAAGGAATTGGAGTTAAACTTGGCATCGAATTTGCCGTTTCGTTACCAGAAGCAAAGCATGGTCCATATGAAGACATGCTGGTGCGAGTATGTAGGGTTGAGGTACACCCACATTCCAAGAACCGAACACTGGCCCTGGTTCCAATGAGTAGCGCCTGAGAAAGCCGGAAGATGCAGCGCTCGCGGACAACCGTTGCTATCGAAGTCTCGATTCTCATCGGGCTCCTAGCGATAGACGCTTTCGCGCAAGAAAGCGCTCAGGAGCGCGCCGCAAACCTGCGATCACAATTAATCGAGACACAAGCAAAACAAGCGGAACTACAAACGCACTTGCAACAGTTGGAGCAAGATCTCGAGCCGGAGAATATAGAGCGTAGTCTGGCGGGAGTGGGTAGCACGCATCCGGAGGAGTTGCGCGAACAACGACGCCGCCAACTAGAGATTCAAAAGAGGGGCCTTGAGTCTCAGCTTGAAGTGCTCACGGCCAGCCGTACGCGGTTGGAAGCGGCTGTCGCTCGCGCTGATACCGAGAGTTATCGTGAAAGCGCAGGCGTGGGACCTGGCGGCAGACAGCCCCGGATAAGGAAGGCGGCGGCCGCCGCCAGCAACGGTGTACACAGACCTAGGAAACACAGAGTCAACAAACGACGGGCGATTCTGCGGTCTGCGAATCAACACTTAGGTACTAAAAAGTAAGAGCTGGGATCGAAATGATGATTTGTCTGTCCATATCGATTGCGCCCCGCGCGCGAATTTGAAGGAGGAATCACAGCAATGGCTAAGTACGGGAAGAAGGCGGGCGAAAAAGTTGAGAAGGCGATGCACGAACGCAAGCAGGGAACGCTCAAGAGCGGTCGCTCCGGCAAAAAGGTCACGAGCAAGAAACAGGCGATTGCGATAGGGCTGTCTGAAGCCCGTAAGGCAGGAGGAAGAGTGCCACGCAAGAAATCCTCATCGAACAAAAAATAACCGGATCCGACTTCAGCCCCAGATTTCTTGTACGCCTGGCCGTTCACTCCCATGCGTGCGCCTTCGACACTAGGGGCTGTTCGCCACTGTTCGAGGATTAGTGTGTGGCTGTAACTGAATACGCCAGCATCCGGTTTCCGGAAGAGACAAACATTAAACCCAGGGGTTCGTCGGTGATGAAGCGTTCATCGAGATCGCGCAACCTGATTTCGCGATCCGTTTCGCCGTTATTGATGTTCACTCCCGCCAGGCCATTCCCGTCGCGGTCCTTAAAGTTCGTATAAAAATACATCCATTGTCCACGTAAAGCGGCCAGCCGATCGCGATGCCATAAGAATCGCGAGAGCCGATCGAGCTGGTGTGCCGGATCAAGTTTGTCCAGCAAACGCTCGTCAACATCAGACGTGCGGTTGCGCGCCATATCCACTGTGCGGTCGCGCACTATATCTTCAGCAGAAGGCAACGATGGCGTCCCTGGATTCGAGGGAAGAGGAGTATGGCTAGTGAAGGTTCCAATTCGCCCGTTCATCCGCGCGAGCACGCCGAAGGTGCGGAAACGCGACGCAGCATAACGCGTTGCGTAGTTGCGAGCCGAACTGGTAGCCAGCGCCTGCAAATTGGAAACAGAAGTTCGCGCCA
>DASQPM010000429.1:0-4639 GCA_035643935.1 Pyrinomonadaceae bacterium
CGACTCGTCAGGAAAGTCGATTCAGAAATTCACCGCAAAGGCGCCGCCAGCGCAGCCGCCGGCAGCCAGTGCTTCGCCCGGTGCGCAGAGTTCGCCAACGCCTGCACCGGGGGCGGCACAAGTTTCTACTCCTCCCGAAGAGCCGCAAGCTACGTCCGGCGAAGAATCAGAGTTTTTTGGTGGCGGTCGCGCGCCGCGCGTAACCACCGACGTCGGACTGAATCGTTTTGTTTGGGATCTGCGATATGCGGATGCGGTTAGATTTCCTGGAATCATTTTGTGGGCCGGCGACTTGCGCGGCCCGCGAGTCGTGCCTGGCATGTATCAGGTGCGGCTTACGGTTGATGGCAAAACGACGACGGAAAGCTTTGAAGTGAAACCCGATCCGCGTCTGACAACAACGGCGAGTGACTATGCAAAGCAGTTGGAACTTGGTTTGAGAATTCGCGACAAGCTGACAGAAACGCACAATGCCATTATCCAGATTCGCGATGTGCGCAAGCAGGTTGACGATCTCTTGAAGCGCGTAGCCGGTCAGCCTGGCTTCAAAGTTATCAACGATGCGGCTTCAGCGTTAAAGAAGAATCTGACGGCTGTTGAAGAGAGCCTGTACCAAACAAAAAATCAAAGCAGCCAGGATCCTTTGAACTTTCCCGTTCGGCTCAACAACAAACTCGCCGCGCTTGCCGACGTGGTGTCGAGCGCAGATACCGCGCCGACTGAGCAGTCATACGTCGTATACGATGAGTTTGTTGTTCAGATCGATGCGCAGTTAGCCAGGTTGGCCCAGATCATGAAGACTGACGTGCCGGCGTTCAATCAGTTAGTACGAGATCAAAATATTCCGGCGGTTACAGTCAAGCCGCCGAACGGTGACGCGAAACCGTAACACTGGGATCGCGGGCGTCCCGCCCGCAACGCACAAGCAGTTCAGAGTCCAACCTTTAGGTTGCTGTCGCGTAGCAACGCAAGCTAAAGCTTGTACTCTGAACTTCTTGATGCTTGCGGGCGTACCGCCCGCGGTCACAGTAAATAAATAGCCTGTTTGCTCTGTAGTCGACTTCGTTGTATCTTTAATTATTCCCCTCGAGCTGATAGATAGCCTCTTTATCTCGTAATCTCTCTCCCACATTAGAGTCCTTTGGCCGAGACCTGAGGAGGAGACCACCATGAAAAAAATTGTCTTTGCATTATTGATTATGTTGGCGGCTGTTTCGCTGGCCGCCGCTGATACCATCTATTTACGCAGTGGCACGACGTTGCGTGGCAATGTGCTTGGCTACATTAACGGCCGCTTCGCAATTCAGTTGACGGCGCCGGCAACGTTGCCGATACAAAGTGGCAATCGCACATCAACCTCAACACAGCCCACCTATTCTCAAACCACGCGAACCGTGCGCCAGGGAGAAGTGATTTTCTTGCGACCGCGCGACATCGATCGCATCGAGATAGACGGGCGGTCTTTGGATGACGCGCGTTATCAAACGGAAACTGTTGACGTAACGCTTGGTGCAAATTGGATTGACAGCGGCGTTGACGTCCGGCGCGGTGAACGCATAAGGGTTGACGCTACTGGCACGATCTACGCGGGACGATCGCGCATCACGCCTGCCGGCCTGAGCAGTACCGATCCGTATGCGCCGCTACCGCGTGTAGCGGAAGGTGCGCTGATCGGCGTGATTGGGAACGACTACGATTCGCCGATCATAGAACTCGGCGCCAGTCGTGAATTTGCAGCAGACCGTGATGGCCGTCTTTATCTGACGGCCAATCGCAGTTCCTATACCGACGCTCGCGGCGCCTTCAACGTTCGCATTCGCAAGGAACTTGATCTTGCAGGGATGGCAAGAACCAGCGACGACAGTAATCGTAACGACAGTTACGATCCGTTTGCTTTACCTGGCGAAGGCAGTGACAACCCGGCTCCTATACGCTCTCGACAGTCTGGGGCTGGTCCAAGTAGAGACCGCAACAACCGGATGTTGGAACGAATCATCGCAGTGCAGGCAACCGAATCGCGCGGTGCTGATACCGGCATTGATTTGCGCGCCGGCGATCAAGTGATAATTACGGCGAGTGGAAACATTACGGCAGGCCGGCGCGTCGGCGTGGTTTCGCCGAACGGCGCGCCTCCAGGGCCGGTGTCGATCTTCGGCACTCGTCCGGTGCCAACAGCCGGCGTGGGCGCCCTGATCGGTTACATACTTCAGTCGAATGGCCAGACGACCCAACCTTTTCTGGTTGGTAATCAGATGACCTTAACGGTGCCAGGCGACGGTCGTTTGTTCCTGCTTGTCAACGACGACAACTACAGCGATAACAGCGGCAGCTTTAGTGTTCGGATTCAATATCCGGACAACCGCTAGAACGCTGAATCCCCGACACTACAAGACAAAGAAGGGCGGACTGCGGTGTCCGTCCTTTTTGTTGAAAAATTTAAAGGACTCAAGCCATCGCGGCTTTGCCAGAGGTTTTTGGTGACGGGTTTGGGCCGGCGTGGTAAGATTCCGCATTATGCATGGGGATGTCGTTATTATCCGATTAATTTTCACCGCTTTTCTCATCGCTGCTGGATACGTGTTGAAACCTGTCGGCAGTGATCCGTGGATATCCGCAGCTGTGGGCGCCGTCGTTGCAATCTGCATAATTCTTTTCGAACTGAGAATTCGTAAAGCTTCACTAAAAACTCTTATCGGCGCTGCAGTAGGTTCCATACTCGGAATAGTCGGGGCCTACCTGATTGGCTCACTGATCATGAGGCAGGAATCGATGGCTCATGAAATGCGCACCTTTGTCACTCTTGGCCTGGTCTTCTTCATGGCCTACGTCGGGTTAATGGTAGGCGCCGCCAAGGGTGACTATCTGGAGTTGTCAGCGCTCGGTGGCATCCTGACGGACAAAGCCTCGAGGCGTGATCTGAAGATTCTGGATACTTCAGTAATCATTGATGGCCGCATCGCCGACGTCGCCGAGACAGGGTTTCTGACGGGCACCTTGATCATTCCGCAATTCATCCTGCGTGAGTTGCAACAAGTCGCCGATTCGCCCGATTCATCTAAGCGCCAGCGGGGACGCCGTGGTCTCGACATGCTGAATCGTCTGCAGAACAACAGTTCGCTCGACATACAGATTGTCGAAACCGATTTCCCGTCAGTGCGCGAAGTGGATCTGAAATTGATTGAGTTGGGAAAACAACTCGACGCCGTGATTGTTACCAACGACTTCAATTTGAACAAGGTTTCGCAATTGCGCGGCGTCAGCGTGCTGAATATCAATGAACTCGCCAATGCCTTAAAGCCAGTCGTCCTTCCCGGTGAAGCGATGCGCGTTTTCATTTTGAAGGAAGGCAAAGAATACAATCAGGGCGTCGCCTATCTTGACGACGGCACCATGGTCGTCGTCGATAACGCACGCCGCATGATTGGCAAGAACGCGGATATCGCTGTCACCAGCGTGTTGCAAACCACCGCGGGCAAAATGATCTTTGGGCGGCTGTGGGAAGAACCAGAAAATGGCACCAGCGGCGAACAGCGCACTAATGGTGCAATGCGACGACAGCCGCGAGACACGCGCAGCAGTTCATCGCCCGTGCGCATCACCGACGGCGAGCCCATTACCGAGTTGTAAACAGTGACAAGTTACAGTGACAAGTGACAAGTGACAGGTGACAAGTAACGGGAGTACTTTGGTTCTTCTTTTGACTTGTCACTTGTCACTTGTTACCTGTCACTCGTTACCTGTCACTTTCTTATGAATGTCGCAATCATAGCCGCCGCCGGGCAAGGCACCCGGATGGCCGGCAAGCGGCCGAAGCAATTTCTCGAGCTGGCGGGCACGCCTATCATTTTTCACACGCTGCAAGCATTCGAGCAGTGTGATTCCATTCAAGAAATCATTGTCGTCATCTCAGCCGTTGAGTCGGCTGGTTTTTTATCTCTCGCCGGCAAAAGAGAGCTGCGAAAGTTGTCCAGGGTTGTAACGGGCGGCGCGACGCGGGCCGAGTCAGTCTTGCGTGGACTGCAAGCCGTGCGGGAGACGACCGTAGACATCGTTGCCGTTCACGACGGCGTACGCCCCTTTGTTACTACGGATGAAATATCGCGCACGGTTGCAGCCGCGCAAACAAGCGGCGCCGCGATCCTGGTTAGTTCACCGGTAGACACCGTTAAAGAGGTTCGCGCTGGTGCGGTATTGAAGACGCTGCGAAGGGATGAGCTGCGCAACGCGCTGACACCCCAGTGCTTTCGCTACAAATTGCTGCGTCGCGCATACGAGCAGGTGAATGTTTCCGATCCGGACTTGACCGACGAAAGTTCCTTGGTCGAACGGCTCGGTGAAAGAGTAACTATCGTTGAGGGCAGCGCGCGAAATATCAAAATTACTCGGCCCGAAGATCTGGTTCTCGCCGAAGCCCTTCTGACTTCTGACTTCTGACTCCTATATGTTTCGCATTGGCATCGGCAGCGACACGCATCGCCTGGTCCAGGGGCGACCGCTCAGGTTGGGCGGCGTGCATATCGCTTCTGATCATGGCGGTGAAGGACATTCAGATGGCGATGCTCTGCTGCACGCAATCAGCGATGCCATTCTCGGTGCGTTGTGTGAGGGCGATCTTGGGATGCATTTCCCGGACAGCGAC
>DASQPM010000430.1:0-2986 GCA_035643935.1 Pyrinomonadaceae bacterium
ATCGTCTACGCGCCGGAGCGCGGGTTTCTGGGCGGCGTCAATGTGTATTACACCGGAGCGCGGTTTCTGAACAGGCGCAACACCGCCCCGGTGAACGGCTTTGCCACCATCGGCTTGAGCGCGGGCTATCGCACCCCAAAGTGGGAATTGCGTGTTGACGCCACCAATTTAGGCGATCGCCGCGACCCGGTGGCCGAAAGCGAGCTCGGTGACGCACAATATTACTTGATAACCAGTCGACGTGTGGTGGCCGGGTTTACTTTCCATTTCTGAAAAACTTCAGACGGGGCGCCGAACGCGCGTTTTTCCGCAAAGCACTACTATCTATAAACTTCTCTGCACGCTGATCCGCTGTGTTCGTTCTTGCACCCTGTAAGATGCCGCTCATATAATTGGAAATCAAGAACAAGTTGCCGACTTTCGGACATTTAACTCGAGCGAAAATTGAAACGCTTTCGATAACATCCGGGAGTAATGCCATCGGGCCGCTCAATGCTCTCATTACCATCTTCTTCAACCGTGGCCCAGGCAGATCGAGCGCCTGAACGCCGTCGAAGCCTAACAAACCGATGCGGTTAATCTTCAGGTCTTCTAAGATAGAGGGAATTATGGATGTCGCCTATGACTATGAGTCCAAAAAACTATCGCAGGTTATGGATCTCTCCAACTGTTGTTGGAAACAGAGGCGGTACCGGTTCGAACGGTTGGTCAAGGCTGAACTGTTTCTTTCTACTTACCACATAAAGCCGCATCGTCAGCAGGAGGATGCCGATAGAGATGGTGATCCAGACGCTGGCCCAAACCAGCGCGGGTATTCCGGTCGCGTTTGCCATGTTGATGGCGTCGCTCGGCAACCTCGGTCCAAAAGGTGTCGAAAGGAAGAATACCGTTTTCAGATCAAGCAGGGCATTGAGGACGCACTGCACCGCCAGGAAACTTAGGAAGAAAGTCGCCAGCCGCGAGTTTGCAAATTTTGCAACAGCGACCAGGCCGAGCGTCAGCAACGTGCCGGCGAAGAAGGTGAAAGGAATGCCGGACAACGCAGCCCCGGAAGCTACCGGCTTGTAAACGCCATAGATCATTGTCAGTAGAAAAATTACTGCCGCTGAAGCCATGAGCACTACTCGCGCGGCGATCGCTTTGCGAATCACCACCAGCAGCGTCACACCGTAAATCATCGAACCGATGTAACCCGCGCTGGAAACCAGCATCTGCGAAAACATGCCACCCTGTGTGGTGTAAGTTTCGCCACTCGCGTTTGTCGCGATGCTCAAACTTTCGACTGTGTTTCCGGTTACTAAAGCGGCGAGAGCGTGTCCACCTTCATGTATGAACGTAACGAAAAGACGAAACGGATAAGTAAGCACTTCGGCGAAGGGAATGAACCAAAGCAGAATCGACAGCACTGCTGCAGTCAGCAGAAAAGTAGCCTGGGGTCGCGCGTCTCGATGAATGCCGAGTTTGAAGTTTCTCATCGTGTCCTCAATTCCGTGGGCACGAGTGTAAACGATGATGAGAGAACGGAGGTTCCCGATTTCTGATTTCGGTGCCTCAAATGATCAGCTTTGCCGCCGGTAATCGCCAGACTTGCCCCCACTCTTCAGTTCCAAACGCACCTCCGAAATCGTAATCGATTTGTCCAACGCTTTGCACATGTCGTAAATCGTCAACGCCGCTACTGACACAGCAGTGAGCGCTTCCATCTCAACACCCGTCTGCGCGTTTGTGGAAACTTCGGATTCGAGATACACGCCAAAGTTTTCCAGGCGCGCCTGCACGTCGACGTGAGTTAGCGGCAATGGATGGCAAAGCGGGATCAATTCCGCAGTTCGCTTGGCAGCCATGATTCCCGCCAGCCGCGCTGCTTCCAGGGGATCGCCTTTCGGCGTGCGATGTTCGTTGATGGCCGCAAGCGTTTCCGCCGACATCAGCACGCGCGCCGAGGCCACCGCATGTCGAGTGGTCGTTGCCTTATTACTGGTATCAACCATTTTGATGCGGCCTTCCTTATCGACGTGGGAAAGTTGATCCATAGTCCGACTAATCGAGGTATTACATTCTTATTACAATCCGGGCCGCGTCAATCTTACTATAATTCCGCAGACAAAATTCGAGCCCCGAAACAGTAAAGAATAAATACTGATTGAACTAGTCGAAAATCCTCGCACTTAGTGGGGGAGATGTTGCCGTCGTAGCGGCGACTCAATCGTGGGGAGTTCATTTATGTCAGCGTCGTTAGCGAACAATAACAGTGCGCCAATCGCCTCATCAGATTACAGCGGCATCGAGGAACATTCCGGGCCATTACATTCCTTTTTAGAATACGCGACGTCCGTAATCTTTCCCGTTCTGTTCGTTCTCAATCTTTACTGGGCAAGCTCTCGTCTTTACGAACTCGACTTACTTTGGCTAGTTGCATTGACGGTTCCGCTCGGTGTGGTGGGCGGTGATCTTGTCTCCGGAATTGTGCACTGGGCCGCCGACACTTATTGCTCGGTCGACACGCCGGTGGTGGGGCCAAGTTTGGTCAAACCCTTTCGCATGCATCATGTCTACCCGCGCGACATCTGCACGCATAATCTGGTTCAGACGGTGGGCAACGTTTGCATACTCGCTTTTCCGCTGCTTTCAGTTTGTCTCTATTTGCTGTGGCTGCTGCCGGAATCGGGCCTGCTGGCATTTGTTGTGATTTGTGTGGCGCTAACATCGGCCGCGACGGTCGCGACTAACCAGTTTCACAAGTGGGCGCATCAGGAAAAGGTTTCGGCTTTTGCGCGCTGGCTGCAACGGATGCGGTTGGTTTTGGAACCGTCGCATCACAAGCTGCATCATACCGAGCCTTTCAATATGCATTATTGCATCACCAACGGCTGGCTCAATCCGCTATTGAATAAGGTCAAGTTCTTTCGCCGGTTGGAAGCTACGCTTGCGTTCATTGGTATTAAGACTGCGATCTCGTACACAAGCACTAAACGCCGCCAGTGAA
>DASQPM010000431.1:0-4080 GCA_035643935.1 Pyrinomonadaceae bacterium
AGACCGGCAGCAAAAAAGAAAGGAACCTCAACCCCCCAACGACTGAGAATACCGCCGATCGCTGGCCCAAAAATAAAGCCAAGGCCAAACGCCGCGCCGACCATGCCCATTCCCTTGGCGCGGTCTTCTTTCGTAGTGACATCGGCAATATAGGCTTGGGCCGTAGAAATGTTTCCACCGGTAATGCCGTCGAGAATCCTGCCGGCGAATAGCATCCAGAGTGTGGTGGCAAAACCGAGAAGCAAAAAACCGATGCCCGTGCCGATGATGGAAACGAAAAGTACCGGCCGGCGCCCATGCTTGTCCGAGAGTCGTCCCAGAATCGGCGAGAAGACCAACTGCATGATCGAATAGGACGCGAACAAGAGTCCGACGGTGCGCGGCGTGGCATTAAAGCGCGTTCCTTCGGCGTAGAAAGGAAGCACCGGAATGACTATGCCAAACCCGACCAGATCGATAAATACGGTCGTGAAGATTACGACCAGCGGCGAGCGTTTCATGTGCTATTGAGTGAACTGTAAATAGCGAATGGTACTAGTTACGAATATTACCTTCTTCGTCCGCCGGAGATGCCCCGATCGACAGAGGCCATGCCTCCTCCTGAAATCAAGAGGGCAAGCGCACCAGCCAACATCGCTAGAGGGTATTCGAAACCTGTGGGAACGAAGAAGGTGGGCCAAATACTGGCGACCGCCGTGAGCATCACACAGGCAATAAGGAAGGCCCCAACGCGTGTAAGCAATCCCAACACTAGCAGTGCGCCTCCAATTAATTCGGCAAACGCGGCGGCACTCATCCACAACCACCCCGGGCGCATGAACGAAAATGGGGCCGGGAAACTCGTGAACTTAGCAAAGCCCGGACCATTAAAGCTGCCCAGCACTTTCTGGGCCCCATGCGCCACGAAGATTGTGCCCATTGCTAACCTCAGAGGCACAGGGATCCATGTCGCGGAGGTAGAAATTATTCGTCTAATCATGTGAAAGCAATCCTTTCAATGAAAATCAGAAAGCGGTGCAGATATTAGATAACAAGTGTGTAAAGGGCAAAGCACAGCGGTTATCAAGCGACTTGGGCCAGCTTTGCCGCGATAGACTGTTTTGGATGAGCGCCGATCAGGCGGTCGACCAGCTTTCCGTTCTTGAACAACAGCATCGTCGGAATGCTCTGAATCTGAAACTGGCTGGCGGTCTTCGGATTGTCATCGACATTCAACTTTGCAACGCGATAGCGTCCCTCTGCTTCAGCCGCAAGCTGTTCCATGATTGGGCCAATCATCCGGCATGGTCCACACCATGGCGCCCAACAGTCCAACAGGACAACGCCGGAAGTGTTCAGGATCTCCTGCGCAAAAGTTTGGTCGGTGACAACCACAGGCTTAGCGGGACTCGCGGGATGGGCCGTCGCGGTTGCCAGCACAGTGCCACACTTTCCGCATTTTGCGATGCGGCCAGCGCGAGAACTCGCCTCGACGCGGTTCTTAATGCCACATTTTTCACACGTCACGATAGGCATCGAACAAAATCTCCCTCTTCGTTGCAGAAGCTATCTAACAACCTACTGGTCGCAAAAGTTTTGCGAAAGCTGCTTATTATTGCAAGATGGCTTAGACCGATAGGAAACACGTACAATTGCGTCAGGCGGATTCATCAATAATGCCAGGCACTTACGACAACATCAGTTTTACTGTCGACGATCGCGTGGCGCGCATTACGCTGGCGCGCCCGCCGGTTAACATTCTGAACATCGCGATGATGCAGGAAGTAAACGAGGCGCTGGACGAATGCTCTCAACAGCGCGAGCTGGCAGCAATTGTGTTTGCTGCCGCGCCTGATTGCCGGGCGTTTAGCGCCGGCGTTAGCGTCGAAGAGCATGCGCCCGAAACGATTTTTCAAATGCTCGACTCGTTTCATGCGATCTTTCGCAACCTCGAGCAGATTGGCAGGCCAACCGTCGCTGTTGTAAATGGACCCGCACTGGGCGGAGGCTGCGAATTGGTAGCGATGTGCGATTTCGTTATTGCCGGCGATCAGGCGCGGTTTGGCCAACCGGAGATCAAGCTGGGCGTCTTTCCCCCAGTCGCTGCTATCTTGTTGCCGCGAATTGTGGGAGACAGGCGCGCGCGCGAGCTGATCCTAACCGGTGAGATAATCGAAGCTCCCGAGGCGCTGGCGCTGGGATTAGTGAACCGGCTTGTTCCGGCTGCGGAACTTGAGCAGGAAACATTGCGCTTGCTGACTCAACTTCGCGGTCTTTCCGCCGCGGCACTGGAACATACCAAGAGAGCGATTGATTTGGGTCAGGGGCGCTCGCTTGATGCCGCGCTCAAGGAAATCGAAGACATGTATCTGCAAGAGCTAATGAAAACGCGGGATGCAACCGAAGGCATTAATGCATTTATCGAGAAACGTAAAGCTGCCTGGCAGCATCGCTGATGAAACCCTGTTGACCGGATGTGTGAAGTGAAACAATGAGAGTCAACCGTAACAGCCTGGATCAATTTCGCCTGCCAGGGGCCGCAGCGCTGTCACTCTTTTTGCTGGTTGCGACCCTGGTGCCTGCCAGCACCTCGGCGCAAAGACGGGCGCCACGTGCTGGAGTACAAACGAGCCATTCGCGTGAGCGCACCTCAACCGAAGCGCGCGAGATGGTTGAAGTGGCCAGCGAAACAGTTTGTAACGAACGCGTGAGAGATCCAAAAGGCAGCATACCCATCGACGACATGCAAGCTAGACCATCGCTTCCGATAGATAGCCCGGAAGCGCTTGCCGGAGCTCAACGTGCCCAGCGCCTGCTGCCGGCGGCGCGGCGATTGGTTATAGCTTCGCTCAAACAATTGTCGAGGGATTACAACGTTAGCGGGTCTAAAAGCTTCGATCTCAAAATTCAGCGGGCCCTGGCTCGCGTGGAAGCGGTAAAGGACGTTCGTCCGGACATGGACTCGCGCGACAACGCTTCCGTGTTGATGCGAAACCCGCGGACGATAATATTCGGAACAATTTTTTTGGCGGGTTTGCCTTCCGACGAGGGAATGATCAGCGTGCTCTCCCACGAGTTGGTTCATATTGCAGATGGCAGTCAGGACAACCTGAAACCTTTGTTTCGAGCGGTTGCAGGCCGCGCTTCGAGCCTTACCGGCCTGAAAATTCGGGACCAAAGAGCGGAAGAGTTAACTTGCGATCTGGTGGGAGCGTTGGCAACCCGTTCTTACGTATCCGCAACGCCGAGTTACGAAGCCTTGCCGCGACGAATATCGCGCTCGCTGGAACATAACTGTGTAGATACCGACGAAGGCGACGATGATCATCTTTCGCCGCGCGATACAATTCGCGCGATTCTCTTTTTGCGGCCAGCGTTATCGCGCGAGCTTGTTTATGGGCGTTAGCCCGGTTTTAGTTTGAAGTCTTTCTCCCTCTCCCTTTGGGAGAGGGTTGGGGAGAGGGCTTGTGCGCGGCAAGCTTCGCACCCTCCCCTAACCCCTCCCAAAGGGAGGGGAAAGAAAGCCCTCCCCTAACCCCTCCCAAAGCGAGGGGAAAGAAAGCGCGCACGTTTCAATAACTTATTCGTACGTTCCTAAAGCTTATCGAACATCAATCGCATCGTTGACATCGCGAAAAGTCGTTTTTATCATCGCGCACAAAGCAGCCACGAGGCGACGATCCAGTTGACTAAATCCCCTCCAGCCCAGGAATTCAGCGAGCACCGGAAGCGTCGACAAGCGAAAGGAATCTCTCGTGGGCGTACTGTTTTTGGAAGTAATGCCGGAGCGCCATTCTTGATTATCTGTGTAGTTATAACTCTGCTTGCCGCTTCGTGCTCGTCGATTATCGAACAACGCGACGTGCGCCCGCTCGTGTTACGCGACGTTCCCGCACAGCGACTAGCCTATCGTTTTGAAGCCGATATCAAGGCGCCCGACGACGTAAAGAATGAAGACACAGGTGACAAGATTGAGGCCATTCAAATTGATTTCAAAACCCGGCGAGAAAATGACGCGCTGTTGCGAACCGTGCGCTCGCCCGATGGCCAGCGTGCACTCGTTCTTTACGGCACGGAAGATCAGCCCAGCCCCGCCTTTAG
>DASQPM010000432.1:0-4869 GCA_035643935.1 Pyrinomonadaceae bacterium
AGTCGGACCAAAGCGCTGCCGGGCCAGCGCACTCCAAGGAGTTGACCGTTTAATCAGAGGCTCCTTTAGGCGCGGTACGACAAGCTAAAGCTTATCGGATATCAAATTCATCCACTACCGGTTTTTCACCCACCGTTTGATCCGATTGTGAACGCGCTTACTTTAAGCATTTTGCCTTTCACTTCAATCATACCCAGCGGAACGAGCTCGTAGTTACCATTCAGAAAGTTCGCTGTCGCTTCGCTCATTACCAGCGAACGGTGCAGGTCTTTTGTCTTTGATTCAAGTCGGGCGGCGAGATTCACAGTGTCGCCTATCACGGTGTATTCCATGCGCTGCTCGGAACCGACTACCCCGCAGGTCGCCTCGCCGGTGTGAATACCAACGCCAATATGAATTTCCGGACGGCCGGAATTTCGCCAGTCACTGTTGATTTGCTCAACTTCACTAAGCATGGCGATGCCACAATCAACGGCAGACCGTGCCTCCTCTTTGGGCGTTCGGCCAATTGGCGCTCCAAAAACGATCATCAATCCATCGCCGATGAATTTGCTGATATGCCCGCCATACTTGGTCACGATCTTATTCATTCGCGAAAAATATTCTGTAAGCCATTCAACTACAATTTCGGACGACGACCCTTCTGAGAGAGTAGTGAAGTTGCGTATGTCGGTAAAAATTATTGTCACTACGCGACGCTCGCCGGCAAGCGACAACGCATCACGCTTTTGCCAAAGTTCTTCAGCCACCTGTGGTGAAACGCAGCGCGAAAAAATTTCCATCATTTGCGCTTTTTCGCGTGCAGTCTCGTTTCTCCAGGCCCGCTCGCGTGCATAACGCAGGCTGAGTCCCGCGGGCGTTACTAAAACCAGACTGAGCCAGCAACTGGCTAGCGGCAAAACCATGGCGTTGGAATTGAAAACCGAAGACGCGATGAGAAGAAGCGTCAGTCCAAGCACCGCGACTGACAACACAGCCAGCCACGCGCGCAAGCTGAATACGGCGACTGCGGCCAGCAGCAACGGCAACAGTAGAAAAGTTATTTGTCGGGAGTAGCGAGGACGCCACGGTGAATCTCCGTTCAGCATCGTCGCAAGCGCGGTGGCATGTATCTCGATACCGCTGGTGCGCGCCGGCGTGTTGGGAAGACTGCTGTCGAGCAGGCGGGCTGGAAGCGAGGC
This sequence comes from Pyrinomonadaceae bacterium, assembly GCA_035643935.1. Lineage (GTDB taxonomy): Bacteria > Acidobacteriota > Blastocatellia > Pyrinomonadales > Pyrinomonadaceae > PSRF01. The sequence goes on from DASQPM010000432.1 coordinate 1,182, forward strand.
TTCGAAGAACGGCGTTGCGAAATAGTCAGCACCCGCGACGGAGGTTTGGGCTATCAGCACAATGCGATTGCGAAAGAGATCAGAGTCGTCCGGAGAGTTGTTACTTAGCAACTGCGACGCTGAGAGATGGCGAAATGCCTGTGGGCGGGCCCGAAAGTCGAGTTGCAAAAAGCCGTCGTTGCGCAGGGGCAATACGCGATTGCCGCAAAGCAGGTTACCGTCCGGCGCTTGCTTCAATACCGCTTCCTGCTGGGCGATACCCATCGCTTCCGTTTGTGCCTGATCGTCAGTAGCGCCTTTTGCTTTTAGTTCTTCAAAATGTTTTTCGAAGAGCTGCGAATAGCGATAACCCTCGACCAAACGAGCAGCGAAGCTCAATGCGGGCCCTTCCGAATCTTCTTTATTAAGGCGAATGGCAGCGCTGCGAAGCAGGCCGTCGCTGTCCAACGGGAGGTCTACGAACCCGTTCGCCCAGGCCACGTCGGCGAACATAGGCGCCGGCTCCAGCGCAGGCGTGCCGCCATTTCCAGTCTTTTCCGCCAGCACCACGTTGCCGGCGCGCTTGATTGAATCGATCAGCGCCTGGTCTTGATTCTGATCTGCCGGATTAGAACCGGAATTACCCACCAGCAACAGATCCAGACCGATGATGCTTGCGCCGCCGTTACTGGCGCGATCGATTAAGTGAGCGTAATTTGAGCGTGGATAGTTTTGCGCGCGCAAGCCGGAAGCGCGCACAGATTCTTCATCGATTCCGATGATGGTGATCGGTTCCTGAAGGCCACGTATTCTTCGTTCAGGATGGCGAGCGTCACGCAACTGAAATAGCAGATCGATGGCTTGATTCTCAACTGAAGTAGTCAAACCGTACGGTCTCGCCGCAAACGAGCCATCTGGGTCACGCATCGGCCGCATAGCCAAGGTAAGAGCGAGCCATACCAGCAAAGTGATCAGCAGAGCGGCCAACCAGTACCAACGGGTTCGCAGCATTCGCGATAGGGAAGCGTTCCGGGGGGACGGTGGCATGGATCCTTTTCAGTATCCGTTTGAAATCAGAATCGAGGGTTTGGAATAGCCCTGCGCGTTACTAAAGTTTGGCGAAGTATAGCAGGTGAAGGCCCGAAAGAATGACTAAGTGGTGCCAGTTGTAGCGGGTCAGTTTGAAATCTCAAGAAGATGATTGTCATTCGCCGCTTTATGAGAGGCGCGAGCGGGCACGCGAAGCGATCTCATTAGCACCGCGGCTTCAGGCCGGTGATTGCAAAGCGGAATTAATTATCAACCGTTTCTAACGGTTTTTGTTGGCTGGAGGACCAGGAGAAACCGTTGGAAACGGTTCAAGGAATCATTCTGTGGAACTTGACCACCGGGCTGAAGCCGCGGTGCTAATGAGATCGCTTCGCGTCCCTCGCCCTCAGTTTCAATATGAAGTAGACATTGCAACCCAAACTGACCCACGACCGTCGCGGTTTGCCGACGTGCGTCTTTTCAGCTAAAACACTTCCTGATTAGGTAGTCAGTCTGATCGCGTGAAAATAACCCAACGTCTTGTAATGACACCCAGGCTCAATCCTCTTGAGCGTGACGCTCGCGTCATGCGGCTCTACGAACAACTGCTGGAAATTGAACAGCGGCTGATTCCCACGGGGCTGCACGTATTTGGCCGCGCCGCTGAGCTGCGTGAAAAAGCAGATCTGCTGCGCATGGTCGCGTCATTTGACAGACCCGAGCACGGGTCGCGCGCCTTGCCAAAACTGGTCGCCGAAGCGCTTCGAATTGACAACTATGAAGAGCTTCTCCGGGACCCGTCGACTTCCGAAACCAAAGAAGTTATCGATGGCCTTGTCAACCGCGCGGTTCAGGAGTTTTGTGAACGCGGCGCTGACGCCGCAGCGGACTGGTTGAGTTCGCAGGCGGGCGTGGACCACGAGAAATCACTTGCCACTTTTTTGCTGCTGGCCAAAGTTGCCGGACAGCTGGATTCGAACACCGAACTTGATTCACTGCTGCGCTCGTTGCGAGGCGAATACATCGAGCCGGGTCCCGGCGCCGACGTCGTGCAGAATCCAATGGTCTTGCCCACCGGCCGGAACACGCATGCAGTTAATCCCTATTCAGTGCCGTCGCAAATGGCTTTCGCCCGCGCTGAGCACACTGCCGCTGCCTTGCTGCGGCGGTGCTTGGACGAACAGGGCCACTATCCGCGCGCAATGGCGCTGGTGCTTTGGGGCCTGGACAACATCAAGACGCAAGGCGACGGCGTGGCCCAGGCACTCTGGCTGCTGGGTGTCCGCCCTGTTCGCGATGCACTTAATCGCGCTACAGAAATCGAAGTTATACCTTTGGAAGAATTGCATCGTCCGCGCATTGATGTCGTTATGACCGTGTCCGGAATCTTTCGCGATCTGTTCGCGCCGACGATGGCGTTGCTCGACAAGGCAGTCCGGCGCGTCGCAACGCTCGACGAGCCGTTTGAAATGAACTACGTGCGGCGCAATGTCCAGGAAAAAATGGCGGCGGAAGCCTGGAGGTTTGATGACGCTGTGACGCGGGTGTTTTCCAATGCGCCGGGTAACTACGGCTCGAATGTGAATTTCATGGTAATGGATTCGCAGTGGGAAAGTGAGCAGACGCTCGGAGATCTGTTTGTTACCCGCAAATGTTTCGCATACACGCGCGACTCAAAAGGACGAAGCGTCGCAGGCCGCGAAGCGCCACATCTAATGAACGATGCGTTTTCTCGAGTGGAAGCGACTTATCAGAATATCGATTCATTCGAAATCGGCATCACCGATGTAGATCACTATTTTGAATATCTCGGCGGAGTTTCGCGGGCGGTTGAAACGCGCAGCAAATCTCGCCCCTCTATCTATTTATCTGATTCACTTTCGCCGCAGGTCAACATTCGATCGCTGGAAGAGACAGTTCGGCTCGAGACGCGCGCGAAGACCCTAAATCCAAAATGGTACGAAGGAATGCTGAAACATGGCTTTCGCGGCGTTGCCGAGATCGAAAACCATGTTGCGAATACCTTTGGCTGGAGCGCGACAGCAGATGCTGTCGATCCTTGGATCTATACGGAGATTTCCAAAACGTTCCTGCTGGATCCAGTCATGTTTAAGCGGTTACTCGACCTCAATCCGCATTCGCTGCGTTCGCTCATGAAGCGCTTGCTTGAGGCGCACGAGCGCGGATATTGGAACCCCGATGAGGACGTACTGGAAACACTGCGTGAGCGTTTGGATAACTTAAAACACGGACACGAACTAATAGCATGAACGTTACCGTGCTCTATGTGGGATCTAGTTTGCTCGCGCCGCTTAAAGACGCGGAGCGGGAAATTAATCGTGCTTACAAACTCGATCTGCAAATCGCTGCTCATAACTTTGGTGCGCCGCTGGACGATGACGGTTGGTTTCAAGTTGACAATGATCTTGCGCAAGCCAAAGTTGTTTTTGTTATTCACGTAATGGATGGGGAAAACGCTGCACGCCTTTTGGTTGCTCTCGAAAAGTATAAGACGCAGCATGCGGCCGTGATTGTTATTAACTGCATGCCGGAACTTATGCGCCGCACCAGCATGGGTAAGCTGGATGTTGCAAAGTTGTCCGGAGCTTTTGGCCGGGATGAAGAAACGCGGGGAAGCAAATCAGAACGCGCGCTGCGTTTGTTTGGCACTGCCAGCTCA
>DASQPM010000433.1:0-11317 GCA_035643935.1 Pyrinomonadaceae bacterium
AGCGTTTCGCTGAAGTAACTCGTCTGCGATGTCCGGCCATTTGCATCTGTCGCCGAGAGAGGCAGGCCAGTGTTGAAGTTGTAGGTGCCGCTGGTGGTCACCTGCGCGTATGGATCTGTTGCCGAACCACGCGTCTGTGACTGCGGGTAAGCATATTGCGTGTCAGTCGTGTAGTTGAAGGTGGTTTGCTGGCAGCACGAAGTTGAAGCTGTCACCAGGTTGCCGGTGATGTCATAGCGGCGACTCTCGTTGATGGGAGTGCTGAGCGTACCAGCATCCGCATAGGTCGTGACCTGTGTGACGTTACCGCGATAATCGGTGACAGGATTGTAGTCGCTGGTGTAATACACGTCCCACCTAATGCAGTTGCCATAATATTCATCGTACTCAGCACAGTATTGCACCGGATACTGCGGCGCATAAGGATTATGGCTGTCGGCGTGCATCACGACGCCCGGCGTGTTCGCAAGCGTTTGACCATCGTACTGATATTCTGTGCGGGAAACGCGAGTTACGTTGTCTCCGGCATAGACCTCGACGACCAAGGGCAAGTTAAAGATGTGCCTACCGGCATTGTTGGAACTGATCGAGTATGCAGTGTAACTGGCGCTGTTTTGATATTGAGTGCGCGTTGAGCGCAGGAGGGTCGTTCCTCCGTAATCATAATTTCGTACATCCGTTACCTGGTTATAAAGCGTCCCGTAACTGAATTCAGTGGCAGTAGTTCGGTTTCGCTCGTTAGTTGCTTCAATCCGCGTCGGCCGCGGCGAGTCATATGCGCCCTTCTCCCAGGTTGCTGTGCTGCTCTGAAGCACGGTACCGCTCGTAACATAGGTTTCATCCCGGTAAACCAACCCGTCCAACGCCTTCAAAGGATCAGTATCAGGCAGACTGCTGTAGTTGTAAGAATACTGGGTACTCTTCGTGCCGTTTGGCAGCGTGATCGTCACCGTGCGCGGTGTTGATTCCTGATGCACTTCGTAATTCGTCACTGCCTGGTCCGTGAGAGAGCCGTCCCGGGTCCACGTTTCAGTCATTGAGCTATATGTGGGGGCATCCGTGAGGCCGCTGCTGTTTGTACCACTTCCATCGCCAACATAAAGCGGATAATTATAGGTTTCTTTTCGCGTCATCTGACCTTGCGTCACTGTGCCTTGCTCGTTTAGGGACGCGGCGGAGAAACCCATGCCGCGTTGCTCAACAACCTTCGCAAGCATGCCGTAAGTTGAATAAGAATCGGCAGTATCGCCGAACCAATAGCCAGTGCTGGTGGCGGGATAGTAAATGGCGTCGATCAGCCACGGATTTGGGTCACGCACGACCGCAGTCAGCTGACTAAATGAATAGCTCGATGAGTTGAGAGAGATTTGATGGTAATGCAATCTGACAAGCGTCCGCGTCCCACCTCCAAGACTGGGAGTAGTAACGGCGGTAAGGAGGTTATAGATGTCATATTGAAAGTTGATCACCCGGCCAAGCGTATCAGTGACCGTCTGAATGCGTGGGCCGGTATTGTTCACGTAAGTGATGGTGATGTAGTTGCCGTTCGCGTCTATGATTTGCGTGGGAAACATTCCACCCGGTCCCTGGCAGTTGTAATGAATCTGCGAACCGTTCGGGAGATTAACCTCGGCCCAGGTCATTACCCCACTGGCATTTTTCCAGGTGGCATAATCGATAAGCGTGCCATCCGCCGTATGACCCTCAAAGAGCTGTCCATAGCTAAAGGGGGTGATCTTGCCATTAAAAGAGTGGCGGGTTCCGTCAGCATCGATAATCATGCTGCCGCCGGATCCCATGTCAACAACCTTTCCAAAGCCCAAAGACCAGCCGGGCGCGGGCCAATCCCGATCAATATCAAAGTTGATATTGCTTCCAGCTTTGTTCCAGAGTCGCGAGTTGTAGGCAAGACCCAACGAGATATCTATGCCCCGGCCTGAAGAACCGAGTATGGGAGCAGCCAATTGGAAATTACCGCTGCCCGCGCCATTGTCCACTGCGGCTCCGGGCGGATCGCCGCGGCGGTTGCCGGGATCGTCCGCTGACGTGTAGTTGTCGCTGCCCCATCCATCTAACGGCAGAATCTGCGGTGACATTGGCTTTCCTGTCTTGCGTGGAACTGCCGACGAGGACCGCGCGTTTCCTCGAACGGATGCGTGAGCGCTCTTTTGATCGTTTGGTCTGGCAGCATTACGTGAGGATTGATTGGGAAGATCGCGAGTCGAAACCGGCCAGCTCGGCAGCGCAGCACCCTTCTTGCTTCTTCTTGAACCGTCGATAATCGTAACCTTTGCCTGTGCTCTTTTTCCGGCGCCTTCAACTGTTACCTTGAATGTTCCTGGGGCGGTAGATTCGAAACTCCCATCCTCGCTTATTCGCACCGCATGGTTGCGTCCTTCGTCCAACACACTCCAACTCATCTTTACGCCGCCGATTGCGTTTCCGTCCTTGTCATACGCTACGGCCGCAAAGCTGACCACTTCCTCGACTCTCGCTGTGACGTCACCGGGATATAGCTGGATGCTCATTACCTTGACATCGCGGTCTGCCTGCTTCTCTTGGACTATGTTGCGAGATTCCTGACCTGTCATCGTTCGGTATAATTTTCCTGGGTCCGTCGCACGCCACCAAAATGCCAGGCTCGCATGCCATTCTTTTGAGACGCCAACAATCGTCTGCGAAGCGGCTGGTGTTGAGGTGGCAAGCAGGGAAATGGCCAGGCTGAGGCCAAGTGCACGACGCGAATTGCGTTCGACCACCGCGGCAGATCTTGAAAAAACACCACGTCTTTGCTGACCTGTTCGTGAGCAATGCGGTAGAAACGCCAAGCTCTTGACCACTGCGGCAAAAACGGAATGGTAAATGCGCATCATGAGGGACACTCCTGTAATACGAGATGAAACGAGACCGCTACCCTGTTTTTGGTTACCTCACTGCAATTGGTTAGCTCATTGCAAACTGAGTAACACCAGGATTTCGCCAGTGCCCTTCGCCAGCGGCTCGAGGGCCTTGCCGATGAGTGTGCCGGGGCGGTGAATGGGTACGCCGCCAAGCAACAAAGGCTCGGACTTTTGCGCTACGCCTGCCGTGTCGCTGGTAACGAGTAGATCGCCAACCTGAATTGGTCCGTTCGTAGCATCGACCCGGACCTTTACTCGTCCGCTAGTTGCAACCAAAACTTTGCTGTCGCTCTTTTCACCAAGCGTGATGCCCGGTTGGGCTGAAATGACGCCGGCAACGCGCGTGTCGTAAGCATGCGTTGAGGCAATCACCTGATTGGATTTTGTTTGATCGAGAACGACGACTGTGCCCGCTGGAAGTGATTGAGAAGATTCAACCCATTCGGCGACGTCCTGATACTTGGCGACAATGTTCCCACCAGTAATCGTTCCGGTGGCATTGATGTCACCCGTAACGTCAAGTTTCTTTGTGGGATTGGGATTGCCAATACCAACAAAGCCAGTGGATTTTTTGACGGTGAAGTAATTTCCAACGCCATATTCGCGCAGAGTAAAGTCGCCAGCACCGGGAAATCCGCCCATAATCAGCCAGCCTGCATCGCCGGCTTGCCCCGGATCCAGCAGTATGCCGGTATAACTATTTGTGCTTTTGACACGCAGATATTTTTCTCCTGCGTTATCTGCTCCTGTGGTCTGCACTGTAAAAACAGAGGGTGGACCTGTGGTCCCGATGCCGACGTTGCCGTTTTGTAAGATACTCAGATTATTTGTCCAGGTGAGAGACGCATCTGCCGAGCCAGCAGCCGCAGAACTAAATATAGTCTTACCATCCAACAGCTGAATACGACTTGCCTCATCAGTTAGTCGATATTTCCACCCGCTGTTGTAATAAGCATTCTGCGCCCAGTCTGTCTCGCCACCGGCAGAGTTGTTGGCTAACCACAATGACATCTCGTTGCGAATTACAGACAGGCTACCGCCAGCCACGTGAAGTCTTTCAGAAGGACTCGTCGTACCGATTCCGACGTTGCCGGTTGATTGCATTGTGAACCGGTCACCTCCTCCCGCCGCATAAAAGCGCAGGTCGTTTCCATTGACATACTGCACCCATTTTTGAACGCCGCTGGTTTCAAACATCAGGTGATTGGAGCCACTGGGTGTGTTCAGAACCAGCGCTCCGCCATTTCCGGTCGTGGCCGTAACGGCGTCCACGCGAACTCCCGCAGCTGTTCCACTGCCATTGGTCACCTGGAGAGGGTTGGTCGGACTTGTCGTGCCAACGCCGGCGTTGCCGCTAGCAGGAAAAGTATTCGTTTGCGCCACTGTACTGTGCGGACGAGTTGCAAACAGCAGCAGAAGGCCGAATATCGCAATGAAAAACTTTGCATTAAATCGGTGTGAGCTGGTTTTCATCTTGTTCCTCTTTCTCAAAAAAAATTCGCGCAAGTCAAGCAATAACAGAGGCCGACGCCTCCACGGTGGAATGCGAATGCCGATTTGATTGCAGATTTGCACGTAGGGCGATTGCAAGGTGTTGTTGGCCGCCAAGTAACGCCGAAAGGACTTCTGACGGTTAAGGCGCCAGTTCGGTTACGTCTCGATTTCAATTACAGGCTATTTCTGTCAACGTGCTGGAGAGAGAAAGCTGGTGGACTCCAACACAGTGAAGATCAATTAGGGTGAATCGCGGCTGAGTCTGATGGTCTTAACATCTTCTCAACCGCGGCCTGGTAGTAGGCGCGGCCTTAATAGCACTCAGCAGGGTTGGTTGCAAGACATAGATCGGTTTTATTTCTGTGTCTCGTGCCGGGTAAGGTGTTGCGAGGTGATTCATCTCTCTTGCAATGGCTCGTTCGCGGCTGGTAATCTTTCGTTTCCGTTTCCCCTTCATCATTTCCGACAGGAGTTGCCGATCATGAAGAAACTATTTGCTGTCTCTCTCAGCCTGGCCGCTGTGTTCTTGTTGGCTACGACGTTTAGCGCGCGTGCTGCACGTCCCGATATTCCCATGCCGCCGCCCATTGGCGCGACGATTGATGAGTTCACCTTGCCGGATACGGATGGCAAGGACCACTCGTTGGCATCGCTTAAGGGCAAGAACGGCACGGTGTTGATCTTCATCGCGGTGCAGTGCCCCATCTCGAACGCCTACAACGAGCGTATGGAAAAGCTGGCGCAGGATTACAAGGCACGTGGCATCAACGTCGTCGGCATCAATTCAAATGTTACTGAGCCGGCCGACTCGGTAAAGGCACACGCGTCCGCTCATAACCTGACGTTTGTGATTCTGAAGGACAACGGCAACAAGATTGCCGACGCGCTCGGCGCAACGCACACGCCGGAAGCGTATTTTCTAGATGCGAGCAACAAGCTGCTCTATCACGGTCGCATCGACAACAACAAAGACCTTGCGCAAGTAAATACCAGCGACCTGCGCGTGGCTCTCGATGCCGCGCTGGCCGGCAAGCCAATTGAGAAAACCACTGCGATGGCCTTCGGCTGCAGCATCAAGCGTGCGTGAGCGGATGACCTGTGTAAAGCGCACTGTTAGTTTGCGTGTGCAATTGGTTTCACTTGCAGTGGCGCTCGGCCTTTTGCTTTCGAGCGTTTCGGCTTTTGCGCAGAAGCGAAAAGGGCGAACGACGAAGCCAATCCCCGCGGTGGTCGCAGTTGATGCTGCCGGTTTGCAGGCGCTGCTCAAGCGCGACGATGCGAAACCGTTGCTGGTTAACTATTGGGCTACCTGGTGCGAGCCCTGCCGCGATGAATTTCCGGACCTGGTGAAAATCGATACAGCCTACCGTTCTAAGGGGTTGGATTTCATCGCGGTAACTTTGGACGATTTGGCGGACATCAAGACGGGCGTGCCCAAATTTCTGCGCGAGATGCATGCGCAGATGCCTGTTTACCTGTTGAACCTTTCTGACCCCGAACCGGCCATCAAGATGGTCGATCCCAAGTGGGGTGGCGCTTTGCCGGCAACTTTTCTTTACAACGCGAAAGGCGAAGTCGTTTATAAGAGTCTGGGCCGCATCAAAGACGACGAACTGCGCGCCGCGATAGAAAAAGTGATGAGTCATGAGTGATGAGTAATGAGTAGAAGGCGTCTACCCATTTGCTTTTCACTCAGCGCTCAGCACTCAGTACTCAGTACTCATCACTTTTATGCAACACATCACGCCCGAAGTAATCACCGCTCATAATCTGACCTTAGAAGAGTTTGATCGCATCAAGTCGCTGTTGGGCCGCGCGCCGAGCTTTGTAGAACTCGGAATCTTTTCAGTGATGTGGTCCGAGCATTGTTCCTATAAATCTTCGCGTATCCACTTGCGACGTCTGCCGACCAGCGGCGAACGCATCGTTGTACCGCCCGGTGAAAATGCCGGTGTAGTTGACGTTGGCGACGGCTGGTGCGTGGCTTTTAAGATCGAATCGCACAATCACCCTTCATTCATCGAACCGTTTCAGGGCGCCGCCACCGGCGTCGGCGGCATTTTGCGCGACGTGTTTACCATGGGTGCGCGGCCGATCGCGGCGATGAATAGTTTGCGCTTTGGGTCGTTGGATCACCCACAGCACGGCCGGCGCAATCGTTCGTTGCTGGCCGGCGTGGTTGGCGGCATTGCGCATTACGGAAACGCATTTGGAGTCGCTACAGTCGGCGGCGAAGTCGCTTTCGATGACGCTTACTCCCTCAATCCGCTCGTCAATGCATTCGCGCTCGGAATAGTGAAACAGGATCAAATCTTTTTTGGTAAGGCCAGCGGCGTCGGCAATCCAATTCTCTATGTCGGCGCGAAAACCGGGCGCGATGGCATTCATGGAGCAACCATGGCGTCGGCGGAGTTTGATGAAGAGGCACTGGAAAAGCGCCCGACGGTCCAGGTTGGTGATCCGTTTCTGGAAAAGCTTTTGCTCGAAGCCTGTCTCGAGGCGATGCGCAGTGGCGCGGTCGCCGGCATCCAGGACATGGGCGCCGCGGGTTTGACCTCATCGTCGTGCGAAATGGCCTCGCGGGCGGGCACCGGCGTGGAGATCGATCTGACTTTAGTGCCGCAACGCGAAACCGGCATGACGGCTTACGAGATGCTGCTTTCCGAATCGCAGGAACGCATGTTGATCGTGGCCCATGCAGGCCGCGAGCGCGAAGTAATCGACATCTTCCGCAAATGGGATTTGGATGCGGTGGTGATTGGCCGTGTTCAGGAAGAGCGCCAGATGCGCGTGCTTGATAATGGCGAGACAGTTGCAGACATTCCGGTGGCAGCGTTAACTGACGAAGCGCCCTTGTATGAACGGCCGATGCAGCGGCCAAGTCTCAAGTCCAAAGTCCAAAGTCCAAAGTCCAAAGACCAGAGGGACAAAGAACAAAGTACAAAGCACAAAGATCAGAACCACAATGACATGCTGCTCAAGTTAATAGCATCGCCCAATCTCGCTTCGAAACAGTTTGTTTACCGGCAATACGATCACATGGTCAGGACAAACACTGCGGTGCTGCCGGGAGCCGATGCTGCGGTTGTGCGCATAAAAGAAACCCGCCGCGCGCTGGCTATGACTTTGGATGGCAATGGCCGTTATTGCGCCGCAAATCCACGCGAAGGCGCCAAGCTGATCGTTGCGGAAGCGGCGCGCAATGTAGTTTGTGTCGGCGCGCGCCCATTGGCGATAACAAACTGTCTTAACTTCGCATCGCCGGAACGGCCTGAAGTTATGTGGTCGTTCTCGGAAGTTATCGACGGCATGGCTGAAGCATGCCGCGCTTTCAACACGCCAGTGGTTTCCGGCAACGTGTCGTTCTACAACGAAACGGAAGGCCGCGGCATACTGCCCACTCCGGTAATCGGCATGATTGGTCTGGTTGAGGACGTGCGCCTGGTGGTCCAACCCGGATTCAAACAACCGCGGGATCTAGTGGCACTGTTGGGCACAACTGCCGACGATCTTTCCATTAGCGAATACGCCGCAGTCATCGATGGCATCTCTACCGCAGAGATGATTGCCGGCGGCACAGTGCCGCGCATCGATTTGCAGGTTGAGTCCGCAGTGCAGAACGCTTGCCTCACCGCGGCTGAAGCAGGTTTGCTTCGTTCAGCTCACGACTGTTCCGATGGTGGTCTGGCAGTGGCGCTGGCGGAAAGTTGTTTCTCTTCACTGAACGGCCCAGGGCTAGGCGCGAATATTTCTTTAGCTGGCCCACTTCCGGTAACCTCCACACTTTTTAGCGAATCACCCTCGCGCATCATCATTAGCTTCGCCGCCGCTTCTCGAACCGAAATCGAAACCATCGCGAAACGCGAAAATTGTCCGTTGACAATGATAGGTGAAGTGGGGGGTGACACGCTGCAAATAATAGTCGGCGACGAGAAAGTCGTCTCCGCCAACGTAGCAGAACTGGAAAGCCTCTGGCGCGGGTCTCTTCCGAAAACACTTGAGGCTGAAGTAATGGCTGCGGGGCGGGAGTAATCTCCTTGGAGTGCGCCGGCCTGGCGGCGCTTTGGTCCGACGTTCGCAACCAAATTTGATCGAGTCTGGTTAACTTTATTTGATGTTATGCCGCCGAAGGCCAAAGCGGTGCCGGGCCACCGCACTCAAAAGGTAAGCGGGCTGGCGGCGTTTTGGTCCGACTTTCGCAACCAAATTTACTGGAGTCTGGTTAACCTTATTCGATGTTATGCCGCCAAAGGCCAAAGCGGTGCCAGGCCACCGCACTCCAAGGGATTGAGTCTCTCAAATCATGCACCCGGTAATTTATCTCAACAAGGTGATGCTGGAAGCGACGAAGGCGCGCGTAGCTCCAGTGTCGTCGGCAATGCTTTATGGTCGCGGCGTCTTTACCACGGTTGCGATCTACAACGGTAAACCGTTTCTGTGGTCTCAGCATTGGGATCGCCTCAAGGATCATGCCGAACGACTGAACATCGACTGCCAAGGCGCAAACGAACGCAACGTCGGCGATGCAGTTGGAAAGCTTGTAGCTGTCAATCAGGTGAAGGATGGCCGAGCGCGCGTAATTCTGCTCGCGCGCAGCGGGCGCGATGTTTGGCACGCAAAGAATGAGAGCACGCGCAAAACTGATCTGCTGATCATGACCAGTGAAGCCCAAAAAATTTCTGCCGCGGGCTTGTCAATGGCCGTCTCGCCTTACCGTTGCAACACTTTCTCGCCGCTGGTTGGCATCAAGAGCTTGAACTATCTCGGTCAGGTGCTGGCATGGGAAGAAGCTCAGGCACGTGAGTTCGACGAAGCAGTGATGCTTAACGAACGCGGCGAAATTGTTTCCGCAACTACGGCAAATATTTTCTGGGCCAAAGAAGGAACGATTCATACGCCGGCCCTCAGCACGGGCGCGCTGGCCGGCGTCACGCGCGGCGCGGTTATCGAGTTGGCCGCAAAACAATTCATCCCGCTGATTGAAGGCGTCTATGATCTGGGGGATCTAACGGAAGCAGATGAAATATTTTTGACTTCCGCGAGTTACGGCGTGGCGCCGGTAACCACTTTCGACTTTCGCCGCTATTCGATTGCGGCAGGAAGCGTGTTCACCCGGCTGTCGTCAGCTCTCAAAGATTTAATCGTGCGAAGCTGAGCCTACTACAAGTCTGGGAAAACCGGTTGAGACCGTTTATTCGGACTGCGGGGGCTTGACGCCGCTTTTGGTTAGCCTTGCGATTTCATAAAGGAAAACACTCGACTCTTTCCCATCCGTTAAAAGCGGCGTCAACCCGCCGCACTCCAAAACTGCCCAAATCTTCATTGCCTAACCTCTCTTGAGAGAGTACAGTAACGCGCAACTCATGAAGCGCCCGTTTGCCACCATATTGCCTCGCCAGTTGCCTCTCGAGAGGCTCGCATTTGTCCGGATTTGCACCGCTAGCTGAACATCGACGAACAGGAGAAGCTCAAAGCGGTTTTCGCAGTTGAGATTCCTATGCGCGAGCAATTACACACAGCCATTCCCCGATCCGCAAAAGACCGGAAGCGCGTGTTGGTGGTGAATTGTTATTTCGACGACTCGCGACAACCGATGCACAAGACGACCAAGATTCCCCAGGCTGTCGGTCCTATTTATCTTGCGGGAGCTTTTTCCCGCGAGCTATGCGACGTGCGTTGCTATACCGAACTGGCGAGCGGGCCACTTGAAGACGAGCAGTTGCTTTCGTGGCCGGACATGCTGGTGCTGACGGGGCTGACAAACAGTTTCGATCGCATGCTGCACCTGACCGCGTATGCACGCACGAAAAATCCGAAAGTGATCGTGGTCGCGGGTGGACCATCGGTGCGATCGCTGCCGCTTACGGCAGAAAAAGTTTTTGACTATTCCTGTCTCGGCGATATTGAAGAGCTTTGCGAAGTGATCACGGAAGCGCTCGGCCCGGAATATGTAGCCGAGACAATGATCCCGCGCTACGACCTCGCCTACTGGCTGGGGCGCATTGGTTACGTGGAGACCACCCGCTATTGCAACTTCCGTTGTTCGTTCTGTTCGCTGACGGCAGAAGGTCGTGGTTATCAAACCTATGATCTGGATTACATCCGCCGGCAAATTCTGGCGTCAGGCAAGCGCAATCGCATGTTCTTCCTTGATAACAACTTTTACGGCAGCGATCGCAATCACTTCAAAGCCAAGCTGCACTTGATTAACGAAATGCGCGCGGCCGGTCAGTTTAATCAGTGGGGCGCGCTGGTGACGAACGATTTTTTTGCGCGCGATGAAAACCTGCGATTAATAAGAAACGCGGGCTGCGAACTGCTGTTCAGTGGCTTGGAATCTTTTGATAACGACTGGCTGCGGACTTTCAACAAGCTGCAAAACACGAAAGCGCCGCAGGTTGAGATGATCAGCAAGTCGCTGAATGCGGGTGTTGTTTTCAGTTATGGCTTGATGGTTGACGTCACCACGCGCACAGTTTCGGATTTGCGGCGCGAGTTAAACTTCATCACCAGCACGCCGGAAATCACCGTGCCATCGTTTGTAACTTTGTCGATTCCGCTTTTAGGCACGCCTTATTTTTACCAGTGTCTGGAGAACCGCACCATCCTGCCGAATACCAAGCTGCGCGACATGGACGGAACGACGATTCTACAGCACCCGGTGGATCCGATTGATGAAGTGGTGAAGTTTGTCGATGACATACAAAGCATGAAGGGTTATCACGGACGTGTGGTGAAGCACGCCGCGCGCTTCGCGAAGATCTATCACTCCAAACTTACAACGATGCAGATGATACTGGCGGTGGGCGCCGGGCTGCTGGTTTGCGCGCAACCGCTCACCACTTCATTCACTGGGTTTGGCTGGGCAAAGAAACGGCCGCGTCCCCGCACCTACATCAGCACCACCGAACCGTTGGATCACA
>DASQPM010000434.1:0-3740 GCA_035643935.1 Pyrinomonadaceae bacterium
GATGGGCTAGTCAAGATTGAGTGCGGATTCATTTAAGCGGAAAGATGCAGTAGTTCTTGTATCGACTAATTCTCCGTTGCCAGAAACCCAGGCACAGCATTGAAATCAGCTATCGCACCAGCGCGCGCACGCCTGCTAAAATCAAATATGCAATCGCCAGCACGACGGCGAGTTTAATCACCAGGACCGCGATGCCGAAAAGGATTTTGATAATGCCAAGCGTGATGCCGGCCGCCGTCAGTACGATCGGAATGCCCACCGCGAACACAAAGATTCCCAGAAGAATGATGCCTACAATTCTCAATACGTCAGTTGCGTCTTTCATCGTTTCACTCCCAATCCTGCCAGCTATTATCTATTAATCGCGCTGCTTTCACGCTCGGTTGGCTATACGAAGCCTCAGCCCACTACGTTCCGTCAAGATCGAAATTATCGCTATTCAGGGGGCGCCGGCTGTCCGCAGTCGCGCGCGGAAACAGTTTTCGGCGATAATTACCCGTACCTTATTTAACTGATGGCATCTTCAACTACAGGAAATCTATTTGGCAACCTGCCGGCCACGCCGGCGGTTGAGAGTTCAGCGCCGCTTGCCGAGCGGATGCGCCCGCGCTCACTGGCAGAGTTTGTGGGCCAGAACCATCTTGTTGGCGAAGGCCGCATTCTGCGTCGCCTGCTGGACGGCTCGGCGAATCTGCCTTCGCTGATTTTGTGGGGCGCCCCGGGCACTGGCAAAACAACACTCGCGCGCTTGCTTGCGGAAAAGTCCCAAGCGCGCTTTGTCGCACTATCGGCAGTTTTCTCCGGCGTGAAAGATCTACGCGCCGCAATTGCCGATGCCAGCCGCGAACGGAAATTCGGTACTCGCACAATTCTCTTCATCGACGAAATTCATCGCTTTAATAAAGGACAGCAGGATGCGCTGTTGCATGCCGTCGAGAATGGGACATTAACACTCATCGGCGCGACGACTGAAAATCCGTCGTTTGAAGTTACCGGAGCGCTGCTCTCGCGCTGCCGCGTGCTGGTCCTAAATCCTTTGTCGCAGAGTGAAGTGAAAACAATTCTCCAGCGCGCACTCGAAGACGATGAAAAAGGACTTGGCGAGCTGCGTGCGGTTGTGTCAGACGAAATACTCGAGCGCCTTGCTAACGCTGCCGCCGGCGACGCGCGCGTTGGCCTTGCGGCGCTGGAAGCGGCCGTCGAATCTACGCCGCCAGATGAAGGCGGCTCGCGCCAGATCACCAGCGAGACCGTCGTCGAGGCACTCGGTCGCGCGCAATTTGCTTATGACAAGGGTGGCGAGGAGCATTACAACCTTGCTTCAGCGCTGATCAAATCTTTGCGCAACTCCGATGTCGACGCTTCGCTCTACTGGCTGGCGCGGATGATCGAAGGCGGCGCTGATCCGATTTTCATCGCGCGACGCCTTTGTATCCTTGCATCGGAAGACATTGGTCTTGCCGATCCGCAGGCGATGGTCCAGGCGGCCGCCGCTGCCGATATTGTGCAACTCATTGGTATGCCCGAAGGCCTGTTTCCTTTGTCCCAGGCGACGATTTATCTGGCTCGGGCGCCCAAATCAAACGCAGTCAAACGCGCCTATCACTCCGCGATGGCCGACGCCACGGAAACGGCGCGCGAGCCGGTGCCGCTGCATTTACGAAACGCCGTGACGCCGTTGATGAAACACGTGGGTTACGGCGAAGGTTATCGCTATGTGCACAGCGATCCGGAAGCGAAAGACGAAATGGATTGCTTACCGGAGCCACTGCGCGGCCGGAAGTATTTTGACGAGGAATAAGGCAAAACATTTATCATTTGTCATTTGACATAATTTTACACTTCTCATTTGTCCTTGGTGGATTCAAGTTTGAAGTGCAACCATTGCAGAACCGCGAGCGGTAGCGACCGGATGCCAGCGTCGACGATCAAATAAAGCATTCGAGCGGCCTTCAACTTGAATGCCAGCATCCGGTCGCTACCGCTCTCGGTTCTGCAATGTTTTGTCTTAAAATAGCTGGGTCATGATCACCGTCAAGACGAACAAGGAATTGGCCTATCTGCATGAGCTTTTCGTCGCCAACGATTGGGGCGAGAGGTTTGCTGAACTCATTGACGAGCATGTCGAACTACCGCAAGAAGGCTGGGCGCTTTATCTCGCTGCCGGCACCGGCGGACACGCGATTGCGTTGCAGGAACGGGCAAACGAGAAACTCACTTTCCATTGTCTTGATGAGAACGAAGAGTCTTTGGAGTTAGCGCGCGCGAAAGCCGCGGTCTTGAAAGACGGAACGCAATTCTTGAAGGGCAAAGTCGACTCGTTAACTTCGGCGGCGAACCAATTCAATCTCGTCGTCGGCGACGCATCGCTGATTCACTCACAACGCGTGCCCCAGATGCTGGCCGAAATGACCCGAGTGGCCGCTCCGAGTGCAACGGTGGCCCTGGTGCTGCCGACTCTTTCCAGCTTTGGCGAGTTCTTTTCGATTTACTGGGAGGCACTGCACAATTGCAGGTTGCTAGACCATGAGGCCGATGTCGAGAGGTTAATAACCACGCTGCCGTCTGTTTCTGCCGTAGAAGCGATGGCCGAACAGGCCGGCCTTGACGAGGTTGCGAATTGGACGCGCATCGAGGAGTTTGATTACGAGTCGGAAGAGCAGTTCTTAAATGCGCCGTTAATCAGCGATTTTCTCATGCCGATCTGGCTTGAGAATCTACCGACCGATTCCCAGCCGCAAGTCGTTGAAGAAATCGCTCGGCTGATCAATGAGGAACGGCACCAGGCAGAGTTTGCACTTTCCGTAAAGGCGACATTAGTTACGGGCAAGAAGCCGCTAATTCAGTGAGATGAATGGCGCGGCTCGCGTCCAGGCAAAAACGGTTGCGACCTATTTTTCCTTCTCTTCTTTTTCAGAATCTTTTTCGCCTTCCTCTAAACCTTCCTTGAAGGCGCGTTTGCTTTGACCGAGCGACTTAGCCAACTGCGGCAGGCGCGTCGCTCCAAACAGCAGAAAGATAACTACCGCGATTACGAGCAGCTCGGGGGTGCCAAGGCCTCCGATGGCAAGAACTGTTTCAGTCATAACTTCCTCTCTTTTCTAAGCGAACAATGAGCGCGAAAAATTAGCAGTAAACATTTACCTGTCGTCGTTGGATTCGTAGAAGAGATATTTCCTCCACGTTTCATCAGCGCGTCCCAGGTAGCGCATGATTTGCCGGTTCACGTGTAAAGAAAAGCCGCGCGGTCGTCTTAACAAGTGCATGCCGGATTCTTCCGGAGTGCGGTTTCCCTTTCGATGATTACACTTCTTGCAACACGCAACCAGATTGTCCCACGACGATTCGCCGCCACGCGAACGAGGCAGCACGTGGTCCAACGTCAACTCCGCCGGCGTATGCTGGCGGCCGCAATACTGGCAAGTCGAATGATCGCGCAGCAGAATATTCTTCCGGGAAAGCGAGCGCCGCTCAAAAGGAATGTGAATGTACTCCGTTAATCGAATGACTGCCGGCGCGTGAATTGTCAGTTTAGCTGAATGGAGCATGTGACCGTTGTGTTCTTCCACGCGCGCTACGCCCTTGAAGATCATCACCACCGCGCGCCTTTCATTGCACACGTTGATGGGTTCAAACGAGGCATTCAGCACTAGGACTCGGCCAGTCATACAAAGGCGATATTACGCGACGCTCAAGTTAGTGACAAGTAAGCCCCACCGGGCGCGGGGCTACTAATCGAG
>DASQPM010000435.1:0-5258 GCA_035643935.1 Pyrinomonadaceae bacterium
TGCGCGTGAAACGATCATGAAGAGTGTTCTTTTCCGAATCGAGAAAGACATATAGCGACAAAATGCCGGCGGACGCCAGCGAAAGCAGATAGACGAGCGCGCGTCCCGCCGATTGACTGCCGGTAGGAATCAAACCGTTGCGCGCATCCACGACGCGAAGCGAACAGAGGCGCATTCCCAGGGTACGACCTGTGAATGCGGTAATAATCGTCAGGTAGAGGAAGCCAACCAACATGAGACTGCATGCGGAAAATGCGATTACGCGCCAATTCTGCCAATCCAATCTGGCCAAACTATTGAGAGCGAGCAGCGGCGAAGAAAGTGCAAGCACAATCGCCAGATCCACGATCGCCGCGAACGCCCGGCGTACAACGGGGGCTGGCACGTACCCGCGTCGTTCTACCAGTAACGCGGTGGGAACGTTATCAAGGTAGTTCAGCGCCGGATCGTTGCTCTCTCCTATCAACCGCTTCGGTTTCGTAATTGTCGCGCGAGCGTCTTTTTTAGTTACCGGCGGATTTGGAACGACTGCGAGCTTGTGAGTTCTCTCCTGCGGACGGGCTTCGGCGGTTGGCTCGTGTCCCGCATCGCCGGGCGAAGTCTCGATGATTGACGCTGCTTCTGATTCGGCAGAGCCTGTTTGTTCTTCGTAAGCTACCGAAGTCGCCAGGGCCGCGTTGCCATGCGAAAAAGTTAACGACTGCAAATGTGCACGCTCAATACGCTTAAGGGCTGCCTCGACGATCGGATTCAGCAGCGGCATTTCAGTTTGCGGCAGGAGTTCGAGAATTGGTTGGGCGGGTGTCACGGTGTCAACGGTGTTCACCGCTTCACCTTTTGCCTCAAGCACCGCCTCGCGCGTACGTCGCTCCTGCTTTTCTCGCACGCGCTCGCTCAGTTCCTTGCGCCATTCTGGCAGTGCGTTTTTATTGATTCCTGGAAACTCGATGAGTGAAGGAGCTTGCGTCTGTGTTGCTGCTTGCTCGGCTGAAATGCGCGCGGACTCAATCGCGTTGGATTGCGCGGGTAACGAAACGTCTGCCTTCTTTTTCAGCAACGCGCCACATTCAGGGCATTTCGGAGAAGTTTTCTTTTTCTTGAGGGTCGCGCCGCATTCCGGACACTTCATAGCAAGCCCGCCTCCTGAAAGGAATCTAAGCTCAGCAGCCTGGGGGAATAGGCCTACCCGGCTCCCGACGCAATTCGGCGCGCATAGTATCAGGGAATACTTTAAGTGGTCAATCAGAAAATATACCAGGCGTTGGAGTTGTCCGGATAGGTAGGCGCCTAGTCATAGGCTGTGAGGGGTTGTGGAAAACTTTTAGAGCGGCGTACGACCGGCGAACCCGGCATCCATATCATGCCACCACTCGAGTTCGTCACCTTCGTCCAGCTGCCAACAAAGCAAAACCACGCGGCCCTCACGCAAAGAAGGAAAATCGACCAAGCCGCGATCAAAATCTTTTAACTGCACGCCCATGGCTTCGATCTCGCCCATCTCTGCGGCAATGTTTGTGAGCAAGCGCGCGTAGAGTAACCCGCCCACGATTCCGCCACCGCCCTGGTCCGCTTGATCCGCGGCCTGTCTGGCTTCCTCGCTGTAGGTACCCAAACGGTGCCGACAGCGCTGAAGTTTTCGTAAGAGCTGCCTCACGGACGGCAGCAGGGCATTTGCTTCCTCAACGGTAAAAAGCTTCATATCAGTCAAAGTTCAACTTGCCTTTACTGCTCGTCTGTGACGCGGATGAATTCGGCAGCATCGGCAAATTCCGCGGCATCGGGCTCAATGGTTGTTTCCACAACGACGTGCATCGCTGACTGAAAACCGTCTTCGTTCGTTTCCTGAATGTGAATTTGCTCATGAAGATATTGCGGCGGCTGCTGTTCAGGAATCCCGCGTTCATCGTATCGACCGCCGTGAACGACTTCTTTGCGCACGCGATCTGCTATTTCGCCCAAATCAATAAAATAGTCGGCGACGTCAATCAACTTCGGCGCTGTGTTCGAACGAAAACCAGCGACCTCTACGCGACATCCTTTGTAAGCGACGGCGTTAACCGCGTAAACAAAATCTTCGTCACCTGAAACAAGAACTGCCGTGTCATAACGACCGGCCAACGAAAGCATATCGACCGCGATTTCTACGTCAAGGTTGGCCTTGCGGCTGCCATCATAGAAGGTCTTCAACTCCTTCTGAATAACTCGAAAGCCATTGCGACGCATCCAGAGTAAAAACCCCTGCTGTCTTTCCGCGCCCACATCAACCCCGGTGTAAAAGAAGGCCCGCAATAATCGTCCGTCGCCAAGCAGCACCCGCAAGAGTCTGTTGTAATCGATGTCGATGTTGTGAAAACGCGCCGCATGGAAAAGATTGTTGCCATCAATGAAAACCGCGACCCTGCCGCGGTGACCCAACTGCCATGAGACGTTGTTAGTAGGATCAAAGTTATTCATTTGATAATTACTTCCCAATATATATTTAGAAATCGTTTCTAGGATGCTTTTTTGTCTCTAATTGGTCAAGCATAGTGTTTGGCACAAGCTTACAAAAAAGGCGCCGGCCTATCGAGTGCCAACGACTTGTCCCGTAACTGCGTCGACGTATGCCATTTGGATGGGAGCATTGCTGATGACCATCTCCCAGGCGACATGAAATTCCAGGGCATGTATTGGGCTATCGGCCGGAGTAATGTAGGTAACCAGCTCATGTGGCTCGAGCGTATTGCTTGTCGTGGGCCGGAAGGTGAGTTTGGTTCCACCGGTGTTGGTGTATTGAATATCGTTTGTGGTGAGTTGCTTTGCTGCGTCGTCAGGCTTGAGCTTGATAGGTACTGCTGCAAGCGCGGTTTGAATTTTATCAGCATCGGGAATACAGGTGCTGGCGAGCTTGAGTACCCGGCGTTCCGGCGTAAAACGAATTTCGAGCTTGCCGTAGTCTCCGCGAATCGGATAACGAAACGCGCGTTGTTCATACTGCGCAACCTTTGAGCCGTCCGGTTGGTCCACTCTTTCAACCAGTGAGAGTTTCGCCGGGTCCGCGCCAATCGGCCCCTGCCAATCTCTAATAAAGCGACGAAGCGATTCACGAGTCTCTTCCTCGTTCATTGTTGCGTTTGCGCCAACCTTGGGAAGGTACAAAACAGCGGCGGTGTTTCTTGGCAGGCTTTCGATGGTGGCCGTGACTGGTTGTAAAGATGGAGCTGTTGTAGTGCCGACGGCGGAATTCATTACGTGATTGATGGCTGCGGTCACTCCTTCACGTCTATGATTGTCCTCAACCAGCAGAACCGGATAGGGTGCTTCGTTCCCGCGCGGACCAGTCGCATTCGGCGGCACAGTTGGTGCGCAGGCTTGCACCGCCATTACGAGTGCGAAAAAAACCAGCAGCTTGTGCGCCCTTGTTCGAATCATAAATTACGGCCCTTCATTATCGCGTTTCGAAGAAACTTCCCGCATCGTATAATCCAAACTCCTGGAGGAGCTGTTGCCCAAAGATAACGAAAACGTCATCCCCAACGATGGACCATTTCCAGACTCGGCGGTGCGCTCCTTCACGCCGGACCAGATGGTTCGCTGTGAATCATGCCTGCGAGCAAACCCACCGACCCGGGTTAACTGTCTCTACTGCGGATCCGCGCTGGCGCTGCAGCCGGCGTCCGTCGTTTTGCAAAAACCGGCATCGCGACCGCTGGAGAAATGGGAGCAGGGATATAACAACATCCTTCTGCCTTCACCTGCAAACTTTAGCGAGGGCCCTCTTGACGAGATAGCGGATTTCCTGCGATTGGAAAAAGAGGACCTGCGGCGCATCGTGGCTTCTGCGGTCCCGCTACCCCTGGCGCGTTCAAGCAGCAAAGAGGAGGCCGAGCTTATCCAGCAACGGCTGGAAACCGCGCAGATTACCAGTTTGATAGTTGCCGATACGTCGCTTGGTTTGGATGCCGCGCTTAAGTTGCGCGCGCTCGAATTCCGAGATGATGGTGTCGATGCTTATCAGTCGCCACAGGCCGCACCGCTAAAAATATTGCGCGATGAATTCGCGCTGATGGTTTCGGGACGCATAACGCGCAAGCGAGTGGAGTTGACTGAAGAAAGAAAACGCAGCGAGAACCGCGTGCTGGAGGCTGATCAGTTTTTTTCTGACGAGAGCGTCATAGACTTGTACACAAAGCACGAAACCACGCCGTATCGGATTGCGTCCGGCAGTTTCGACTTTTCCTGTTTGGCAGAAAGGAAACTGCTTGTTGCCAGCGAGAACATGTCGATTCTCATTAGCGTCTTTCGCGAAAACGTTCCCGCCATCGACTATGATCAAACCTACAACGCGGTACGGAAAGCGCTGGAGCCGGTCTGGAGGTCGGAGCAACAGAATGAGTCGACTGGCTGGCGGCGTGGGCGGCCGGGAAAATACAGTTTGGGCAGCGTAATGGAAACCAGCAACGAGTCGCAGTTTTCGCGTTACTCGCGGCTTCGTTACTATTTGCTCAAGCACCATCAAACGAGTGACGCCGATGCCTAAGTCGCACAAATCGCGCCGCGACGGCGCGGCCTTCCGGGCGGCAACGTCACCGGTTGACCGCGAACGTGGCGAGACAATCACGCAGTTGGAGGCTGAGCACGCGATATACGGACTGATCCCAGTGCTCGAAGCTCTTCGTTCCGGCCAGCGGCCATTGCAGCAGGTCACAATCGCTGAGGGGGCGCGCCATGAGCGCTTGAAAGAATTGCTGGAGCTGGCGAAACTCGCGCAGGTTCCCGTTCATCGCGCGCCGCGACTGATGCTTGACCGCGCCCTGCCGGGATTGACGCATCAGGGTGTCATGGCCCGAACAGCGGCCTCAGGTTATTACGACAGCGAAGAACTTCTCGAACGACTGGCCGCGATGGTTAACACTGAGCACAAGCCGCTAGCGCTTGGTCTGGATGCGATTGAGGATCCACGCAACCTTGGCGCTATTCTACGAACGGCTGAATGTGCGGGAGTTGACGGCGTATTCATTCCTGAGCGACGCGCGGTTGGGCTAACGGCTACAGTTGCGAAAACAGCGGCGGGCGCGCTCGAACATGTTGTGGTCGCCCGTGTAACCAATCTGGTCCAATTGATAGAGCGATTAAAGCAACTCAACATCTGGGTTGTGGGAGCCACCGGCGATGCGTCGTTAAACTACACAGAATGGGACTGGAACTCGGCTAGCGCGTTATTCCTGGGAAACGAGAGCACTGGCTTGCATCGTCTGGTGCGGGAACGTTGCGACACG
>DASQPM010000436.1:0-6652 GCA_035643935.1 Pyrinomonadaceae bacterium
GAATGTCGATTAGTTTCCTTGTTAGTTCAAACAGATCCATCAAATATTTTCTGTTAACACCGTGCTGGACTGCAGGGCTTGACGTCGCTTTACGCCTCGATCAAACCGATACGCTCACACCCCAATCGTCGATTGTCGTATGTTCATCAGCCGACTTCTCAAAAAATTCCTTATGCAGCCGCATCACCGCTTCGCGCGCGCGCTTTTCCTCGACTGCGAAAGTGAGATTTATTCGCGATGCGCCCTGCGAAATCAGCGAAACGTTGATGTCGCTGATCGTCGAAAAAATGCGGGCAGCAATGCCGGGCGTGCTGCGTAAACCTTCGCCGACAATGCAGAGAATCGCGCGCTCCTCTTCAATAGATACGGCGCCGAGTTTCTCCAGCTCGGCAACGATCTGCGGCAACGCAGTGGTGTCGTCCAGCGACAACGAGACACTCACCTCGGAAGTGGTGACTACATCCACCGCCGTTCGATACTTGTCGAAGATCTCAAAAATTGCGCGCAGGAATCCGTAAGCGCCAAGCATTCGCGCCGAAGTAATTTGCACAGTCGTCACCCCGGTCTTGTGCGCGATGGCCTTTACGGTCTGCGGTGATTTCTCACTCGCGGCGACTACAACCGTGTTTCTCCCTTCGGGCGCGCGTGAATTGCAGATGCGCACCGGGATGTCACGTTCGACTGCAGGGTGCAAAGTCTTCGGATGAAGCACGCGGGCGCCAAAGTAAGCAAGCTCCGAAGCTTCGGCAAAGGAGAGTCGCGGCACCGTACGCGCCTTTGGCGCGATTCGCGGATCGGCGGTAAGCACGCCGGGCACGTCGGTCCAGATTTGAATCTCTTCGGAATCCAACGCGGCGCCGATTATTGCTGCCGTGTAATCAGATCCGCCTCGTCCCAAAGTGGTCGTCTCACCGGTCATGGTGGATCCAATGAAACCGCCCAGGACCGAAACGCACGACGCTTCGACCAAAGGTTGCAGTTGCGTCTGCGTGCGTACAAAGGTTTCAGCCATCAGCGGCACTGCGCAACCAAACTCATCATCGGTTATTACACAACTGCGCGCGTCAACGTCACGCGCCGGGTAATTGTTCTCGACGAGTACTGCCGCCAGCAGTGCCGCGGATAGTCGCTCTCCATTTGAGGCGACCGCGTCTTCCAGCGCTTTGCGGCGGCGGCGATCCGCGTTCTTCTCAGTTGCCGCTGTCATCAGTACTCCTGCGATTTCACTGCGGCAGTGCTCTACCCGTTGGCGCAATCGATCGCCTTCTTTGGACAATAACGCGTCGATGACTCTCAAGTGTCGATCGAAATGTTTGTCGAGAGTTGCTAAGCCCACGGTCGCGCCTGCATTCGCTGCTTCTGACACGCTCGTAATCAGCGCATCGGTGAAGCGGGCCATTGCGGAAACAACTACGACCGGCCGCCGCTCGATTCGCTCGGCAACGATCCGCGCAGCGTTCTGGAAGGCGGTAGCGCCTTCCAACGACGTGCCGCCGAATTTCATGACGATTGAGTTCATAGAAACAAGGTGCAGTCTAGCACCTGCTCTGCCGGGCGAAATAAAAGTTTTGTTGTTTTATTTGATTAAGGGCGGACTTGCAATCCAGATCAAGCTAAACGCGCTTGGTCTTCCAGTGGCCGCGGCGAAAAACCAATGCACTTACAATTGCCAAAGTTGAAAACGCAATCGTGATTGCCAGGAACACACCGCGCGGTCCAATACCTAAAACGATCGCCAGCACATACGCCAGCGGCAGTTCCCATAACCAAAAAACAAACAAGTTGATGACCGTCGGCGTCCAGGTGTCGCCAGCCCCGTTGAACGACTGCGTCAGCACCATGCCGTACGCGTAGAACAAAAAGCCCGACGCAACAATGCGCAGGCAATCAATACCGTAAGGCACGACATTCGGATCGTGAGTAAACAATCCGATTATCTGCCGCGCAAAGAGCACAAAGATCAGGCCCACGCAGCCAAGAAAAATCACGTTGTAAAAGCCTGCCCTCCAAACCGCGCGTTCGGCACGCTCCGGTTTCTTTGCGCCCAGCGCCTGGCCTACCATAGTTGCCGCTGCGTTCGACATTCCCCACGATGGCAGCAACGCGAAGAGAATGACGCGAATGCCAACGATGTAACCGGCAACTACGTCGGTGCCAAAACTCGAGATAGTGCGCACCAGCCCGATCCAGCTCGCCATACCAATGAAAACCTGAAACGTCCCGGTAGCAGATAAGCGCACCAGGCGTGCCATGATTGCCGGCTCAAGTCGAAAATGATGGCGCTTGATTTCAAAGCGCCCGCCTTTGCGAACCAGGCGGCTGAAGGCATAAAGCGCACCCGTGCCGCGACCAATGTTCGTAGCCACTGCGGCGCCGGCAATGCCCAGCTTGGGAAATGGACCCAGACCAAAAATGAAACATGGACCAAGCACTATGTTGAGGGCGTTCGCCAGCCAAAGCACTCGCATGGCGATGGCCGCATCACCAGCGCCGCGAAAGATGGCATTGATCATGAAGAGCATTACGACGGTGGCGTTGCAAGCGAGCATGATCCTGGTAAAGCCTGCCCCATGTTCGATCACTGAAGGCGACGCGCCCATCAAACCCAGCAGTTTGGGCGCCAGCGGCGCTCCAATAAGCGCCAGGCAGGCGGCAACTATCAAACCCAGCGCAACCGACTGTACTGCCGCGCGTGCGGCGCCTTCCGGATTATGTTCACCAATTCGCCGCGCCACCGTGGCCGTGGCTCCAATGCTCAAACCAATCGCGATGGCGTAAATCAAGGTCAGCATGGATTCGGTAAGGCCAACAGTAGCCATTGCGTCTGGGCCCAGATACGAAACCCACTTGATGTCGACAACGGCAAAGACGCTCTCCATGCACATCTCGAGCACCATGGGGATAGCGAGCAGGATAATTGATCGCCCGATTGGACCAGTCGTGTAGTCGCGATGGCTGCCCCGCAATGACTCGATCACCGCGGCCCAGAAACCCGGCTCGTCAGAGCCGCCGCGATCCGGCGCGATCATGCCTCCGTCGCGAAGTTCGATTGGTGTTTGCAGTTCAGAGTCTGACATTGTTCGTTCTTACAGTTCGTTAAAGTTTCCTCAATGACGAAATCAACATAGGCACGGGCGCTTTGAACAAAAAATCCCGCGGCGACCGAAGACGAACTCAGCCTGCGGTGCAGGCGGTAGCATAAAGGCTGGGGTGAAGCGTAGCGGAACCCCAGGATCTCGAATTGAAAGTACAGAGCCCGCGGCGCGGGCGATAGTCCTCACATCACGGCAAAGACTCTCGCCCGCTCCGCGGGCTCGCATCGTCTTTGAACCACTAACCTGGGGTTACGCTGCGCTTCACCCCAGGCTCTACGCTATCGCCTGCTCCGCAGGCTGGGAGTTTGAAAGTCTTCTCGCAGCATCAATTTCAACTTTTTGTGCAAAGCCACGCACGGCACGCTGTGCCCCTACCAAACGATATCGGTGCTCGTGGCAAATGCTACGCAGTTACAACTTCATACCGTAAGACTGATCAGCTCGCGGCGTCACATGCTTAATCTGTATTGGCTGGAAACCAAATTGTCGATAGAGCTGAATCGCGGCGACGAGCTTGCTGGAAGTTTCCAAAACCATCTCTTTGAATCCCATCTCTTTAGCGCGCTCGACGGCTTTTCTCAGAATGTGCTTTCCCAGGCCCTGACCGCGCACCGAGGGAATGAGATACATTTTCCTCAACTCGCAAGTGTGCGCGTCCAGCGGGTACAGCCCAAACGTGCCCACTAACTTTCCATTCTCGTCTTCAATCACATCGAACACGCCACCACGATTAATGTAGTTTGCCTCGATGTTCTGCAAGTCGGCATCGGTGGCATCTGGGTCAGGCTCTAGGTTGAATTCTGCCAGCACGCCAAAAACCAGCGATTGCACTTGTTCACGATCGTCGTTGGTGGCGGAGCGAAACTTTAAGTGGTAAAGATTCTCGGGAACATCAAGGGACATCATTTAGTGCGCACTAGAAAAAGATTTTTCATTTTCCATTTGGGTCAATTGCGGTGGTTCGTTGTGTGCGCCAGCCAGACCATAAATGACAAATGAGAAATGGAAAATGATAGATGGAAAATCTGCTTCTTCATCACGCGCGAGCCATCACTTGTTCGGGGCGCGGCCGAAATCATCCTGCAAACGGACGATGTCATCTTCGCCAAGATAAGGCCCGCGCTGCACTTCAATAAAGACGAGTAACTCGGCATCTGCATTCTCGACGCGATGTGCCGAGCCCACGCCTATGTCGATGGCTTCTCCCGCGGGCACGTTTATTTCTTCGTCGTCAAGGGTGACCTTTGCAGTTCCCTGGACCACGATCCAATGCTCGGCGCGCTGGGCATGTTTTTGATAACTCAAACGCTTGCCGGGCAGAACTTCGATTCGCTTCACCTTAAACCCATCGCCTTCATCAAGCACGGTGAATGTACCCCAGGGACGGCGATCGAATTTTGGCGAGTTGTCGATAGTCTTATCACCCATCCATGTTATCCATTACTCAAGAAGTTCAGAGTACAACCTTTAGGTTGCTGTTTCGCAAAGCAGCAAGCTAAAGCTTGTACTCTAAACTATTTCTCAGTGTCGTTTGAAATACTGCACTGCGCGTTCATGTTTCTCGGCGGCGGCGCGCGAGTTAAAGGTGCCGAGATTCCTGCGCTTGCCTGTTTTCGGATTCTTTTTCTTCGAGTAAAGGCGATACTTTCCTGACTTAAGTTTTCGAATCATCGTCCCATTACCTCGCTCGCTGTGTTAACCGCCCGCCCCAGCGCGCCGAACTTTTGGTGGCTGACTTTTCTTGCGTGTGCGCCGCCGGCGGAATGCCGGCGCATAGCGTCCGGTGCGTTCGAGATCATAAATAGTGTAGCCCGTGTCAAAAAGATCGCCGCCGGGATCACGGCGGTCAACGCTGTAGTCAAAAACTCTGCCGTCGGTTCTTACATAAACCGAACCGCGCTTACCTTTCAAATACTGCTCGCCGGTGACAAGCGCGTACAGGTGCTGTCTTCCACCCAGGGTGCCGCTGGGCCGGCAGGGGATGAATTCCTGTCCATCTGGTAAACGATAGATATTTAACTCCAGCAAAACGGCGCGGCCATACCGCTGCAAGCGCGGCACGAAGCCCTCGGGTAATCCAAATCGCTGTTTCGGCGCATGCGCTTGAGCGCGCTTCGTAGTGCCGGTAGCAACGAGCGCGTCCGTCTTCTGTTTACGCGCAGCCTCTGTCAATTCTTCCGCCAGCTCGTTTAGCCCTTCCGCTTCGGTCACAGCCGGAAAGTTTTCAAAGGTAGAGCCGGTGTGCGCCAGAAAATGTTGACAGGCGCTGCGCAACTCTTCTGAACCGTCTAACAATCCTTCGCTGATTTGTTTCAATGTCGCGCGGCCATTTAGCACAGCCTCAAGCTTTTGGCCGTCAGTCATCTCGGCCCACAAATAATCGCCGATAATCTGTTCCGACATTTCAGTCGAAGTTTACTTAATTCCCTGAAGCTTGCAAGGAAGTTTTCGTGAGGCGAGCGGTACCTTCAGGGGCGCGCCTATCTGCGCGCCCCCTCAATAATGATGGGTCAGCGGACTCGTCGATGATGGACTAGTTAGCCCGTCTCGACTGCTGGGTCGGTTGCGCCGCGAGGTTTCCACGCTGCCAGGATGGCTCCACAAACAAGGCCGGCCACCAGGTTGTAGCCCACGTTGAGCAGATACAGACCCAGCTTGCGTTGTTCGAAGACAACGGTCGCGAGTTGGGTGGTAGCCACGAAACCAAGCCACAGCCAGAAGGCTGTTTGCATGCCGCCGCCGGCGTTTTTTGCGCCAGTGTATTGAACGAAGTGAGCGAGTATAAAAACCAGCACCAGCGAGGTCGCGAATGCAACTGCGTATTGGCTCCAGTGACTCTGCGCTGCAACCTGGTTTAACTGTGCGGGTGTCCAGCCAATTATCTCGATGAACTTGTTACCGAAGATCAGCCCATACCAAAGGCCGCCGATTATGAAGTAGACGATGGCCGCCACAAACACCGCCGGGTAGTTTATCTTCATGGTGTCTCCCTTAGAGGTCATCCGAAGTTGAGAAATCATGTCTCGAGCTTGTAAAGAAAACTGTGTGGGTTGCGACTTTCCAGACTTTCCCGAGTTCGATTGTGTTTGAGTCGCGCGGATTCTATTACGATTTCGCTTGACTGAATAGGACTTTTGGACTGCGGCGGCTTGACGCCGCCTTAAGACGGTGCGCTGGCGTCGAGTGTTTTCTTGCATGAGATCGTGTCGACGTAACTAAGACCGGTGTCAAGCCACCGCGGTCCAAATAAACCCAAAGCGGCGTCAAGCCGCCGCAGTCCAAAAATCGAGCTCCAACATTTAATGAAAATCATGCGAAGCCACCGCCGCAACCTGAAATGAAAGCGCGCGAATAGTTTTTGCCTTAACAGAAACAACGTTGTCCTGGTTCTGCAGCGTGCCTGAAATCAATAGAAAAGGTTCGTCAACAACAACCAATCGATACTTATCGAATAATTGTGGAGTGATGATGATGTTTGCCACTCCCGTTTCATCTTCCATAGTCAGAAACACAAAACCTTTTGCCGTGCCCGGCCGCTGCCGCACAATTACCCAACC
>DASQPM010000437.1:0-9438 GCA_035643935.1 Pyrinomonadaceae bacterium
GTGGCATGTGACCTGTCAGGTCGGAATAGCGGCTTAGGACTTTCTTAAGCAAGGGACCGTAGAAGAAGTAGTAATTCATCTCGCCGCCTTCGGCGCCGAACCAGGCGCGCTGCTGCGACGATTTAGCAAAATCAAAATAGCTGCGATAGCTGTTGTCGAAAAATATGCCGTACGCGTTTCCGTTTTGCAGGCCAGTGTAAAACGGAACGGTTTGATAGATTGGATCTCTGCCTTCGATGTAGCCGGGCGTGTCGGAATTCCAGTTAATAAACGAACTGCGACGCTTGTCGAGGCGCGCGGCCTTTTCTCCGAGCCCGTAAAAGTGTTCGTCGAAACCGAGCTTTTTTGCAGCCGCAACGAAAGGCCCCGCCTGCGGATCAAACATCAGGTCTTTCAACAAACCTTTGGGGTCATAGGCCATCGGTTGCTCGTCCGCGGTGATAATGGAATGTGTTTTCGCGTCGCGAAACTCAATCAGCAGCGGTGAGCGATGAACAATTACTTCGAGTTCGTCGGTCGTGATCAGAACGGAGTCGGCATTTTCGGACACACGCCAGCGCGGCGTCGCCCATTCTGTTTTTGCTATGGCCCATGAATGGTCCTTAGCGGGAATTGGTTTAGCGAAAGACGTGCGAACGCGCACCAGATCGGCGGCTAGTGGTGTTACTTGAACCTGTGAATTGTCCCGGCAGTTAAAGACGATCGTCTTTTCTGATTTTGTGAAATTGACGACAGGACCAATCCTTTCCAGCCTGGTGATGTCCTGCGCCGCAGCGATAGTAATGAGACCAAGAGTGAAAGAAAGGATTGCGACGCATCGTTTCATAAGCGTCTCATTTGGAAATGTAGTTACTACCTTCGTTCAGCTCAGGAACAGGAAGCGCTTGCCCCACCAGTTCATCGAAAGCCAGGCGCGCCGCGCCAAGCAGACCGGCATCGTCTCCACATTGAGCGCGCACAATCTTGACGCATCGCGCCGGTATCGGAAACGCGCGCTCGATAATTTGCTGGTGCATGTGCTGCTCAAAAAGTTCCCAGCCGTTTGCTAGTCCGCCACCAATAATGACGATTTCCGGATCAAGAACATTAATCAGACTGGCGAGGCCGATTCCCAAATAAACTCCCATGCGGCGGAACACTTCAATCGCAAGTTCATCGCCTTTCTTGCCGGCCTGATAAATTTTTTCCGACGTTAGATCCTCGATGTTATGCAGCACTGAATTTGGATAGCGCGGTCTGGCCTCGCGTGTCATACGCACAATGGCCGTGGCAGATGCATAGACCTCAAGACAGCCACGACTACCACACGTGCAAGGGATACCGCCGAACGGATCAACGCCAATATGGCCAATCTCCGCCGCTGATCCATCGGCGCCGCGCCACAGTTTTCCATCGAGAATGATTCCGCCACCTACGCCAGTGCCAAGGGTAACGCAAATGAGCGTTCGGTATCCTTGCCCCGCGCCTCGCCACATCTCGCCGACGGCCGCCGCGTTCGCGTCATTCTCCAAAGTCACGGGCCACTCAAGTTCGCTCTCTAGCGCAGCGCCCAAGCGAAACCCATCCAGACACGGCACGTTGGGAGCCTTGACGACAACACCTTCAGCAACGTTAACGGTACCCGGCACTGCTATCGAAACAGCCGAGATCCCGCCCCCCAGCGCGACAACCTCACGTTCACATTTATGAACGGCATCAATCAAGGTGCGCACAATCTCGTTTGGCTTCTCGGCTTGCGGCGTTGACTGCATTTGCCGGCAGGAAATCGCGCCGGTGCGATCTACGGTGGCCACACGCAGATGGGTGCCGCCGAGATCTGCTGCAAAAACAAACTCTCTTTTACTTGTACCAGACTTCATTGTTGAATGAGCTGTCAATTGTTTGCTGAGCCTTTCGAGTATCTGGCCAACGTTGTATCAGGAGTCTCAACATTATGTCCCTGTTTGATGTTGATTGCGAGACGGATGAATTGGGCCATGGACCACGCCAGGGGAGTGGCGGAGCCGGCACCTTTTCCAAAACGAAATTCGTCACCCGGACTTTCGCTTCGATCCCAAACCTGTTCCGGTATCATTCCTCCTTCGTTAGCAAAACCTATCATCGCATCTAATCTCTTTCGCGCCGCCGCCAAGTCCCCGAGCGCGACGTCGTATTCACCACGCTCGCCGGTTAGCAGCGTCCAAAGACGGCCCACGCCAGTGCGCCCGTCATAGTTCCCCCCATCCGCTCGTTCTCCGTACGCGTCGTGATTGTAACGATGCCAGCCGGCACCAGCAGGAGTCTCCACTTTGATCAAGCTGTCTACAAACTTAAGCGATCTCGCAACCAGAGGATCTCGCGCGGGTCGAATTCCGAGTCTTACTAACTCCAGGAAACCAGCATCGACAATCTCGCGTTCGTCGTAGGTACCGCCGCCGCTGTTTATTTCGATACGAGCGCCATCGTTCGGATCGTCGTTTTCGGTGATGCGCAGAAAGTAGGTTCCTTTCGCATGGGGCCCCGTGGATGTCGCGGTCCAAGGCTCCACCGCGCGCGCCCACTCATCCGCTTTTTCCAGATACAATCTGCCTGAATTTTCATCGTGATTGAGAGCGGCGATCCGCGCGGCACACACCAATCCGGCGATCTCCGCAGCGATCGTGGAAGGCGAGTAACCTGACTTTTCCTCCCAGCGCTCCTGTTGCGTAGCTGGACCTTTGCGGAGAATGAAATCGGCAGCGGGCTTGATATGTTTAAGCCAGGTTATTCTACCGGTGCGCTGCAACTGATAAGCAAGCACCAGCGGCAAAGCAACCTGGTCCATCTGTAAGCTGCCACCAATCGGCCGGCCGTCGACCCACGAGTTTTGCGGAGAACTGCCGTCCGGTTTTTGCTGAACGTTGAAAAGATAATCCAGCGCACGATTGGCCGCGGCGCGATCGCCCAGCGCAAGAAACGCTGTCGCCACTTGATATAAATCTCGAGCCCAAACGGCGTGATAACCGCTTATGGTTGGCTCGTTGGCGTTTGGCCCACCGCCCCAAGGAATTGATGGCGAGGCAATCATGGCGCCGCGATATGTCTTGTCTTCGAGAGCCTTCAGGGTCAGCGCCGCCATGTTGAACTGCTTTTGATATTTTGGCTCAACGCGCGGCAGTGTTTTTATATAGTTATGCCAGCCCGCTTCATATACGCGACGCGCCGATTCAAAACCCTTTCTTACTGACGCCTGCCCAGTGCTGAGCGCTTCGGCCGCATTCCGGCCAAAGCTGAGGACGACAGTAAATCGCTCGGCTTGACGCACTGTTCCAAAAGGAAGTTGAAAGTTAAGGCGCGCAGTTTGCACAACATTTCCTTTGAACGCGCGCCGGTAGGGAATGATGTGCCCGGAGCTACGCAGTTGCGTGAGCCCATCACTCGTGCCGAAGTATCCGTTAGTTTCATCGACAAGCCTGACATTGGTGACTGTGAGTGCTGAAACCTTGTCGGCATCAGAAGCGATCAGCCAGTCGCCGTTAATCCATGCTGAATCGTGCATGCCGCTATTGTTCAGTGAGGGATCGTAATAGACATAGAAGGCGCACCGGCACGGGCCAGTCTTATTCCAACGCAAGTTGACATCTATCAGAATAGAACTGCGGTCAGGGTCAGCAATGTAAGTCTTTGTAATTGTGTAGGTGCCGTTTTTGGCAGTGTTTATTTGACGGAAGACGAGCGCGGCGGGATCGAGCACCTCAATGCGATGAGTTGTGTCTTCAGCTTCAGTCTCGACGTGGCGGCCATCTGCTTCGACGAAAATAAACTGCAGCGTCTGAACATTTGGGA
Source organism: Pyrinomonadaceae bacterium (assembly GCA_035643935.1). GTDB lineage: Bacteria > Acidobacteriota > Blastocatellia > Pyrinomonadales > Pyrinomonadaceae > PSRF01. The sequence continues at coordinate 3,805 of DASQPM010000437.1, forward strand.
CGTCCAGCCGCGGATAGTAGACCTCCGTCATGACCCCCTTGTTGAGCGTAAACCAAACTTTCGAAGAGAGCGTGTTTGACGTTCCAAACCCATCTTTCGCGGCGCTCGGCCACTGCGCATCTCGGCCGGGACCACCCGTAGCAAACTTGTTGGTTGCCTGCCCGAACAAAGCTGTACAGCCGAGGATCGATATGGTGGAAATAAGAATCGGCCGAAGCATCAGTGTTTTCTAATGGGAACCAAAAGGAAGTTGCGCACGTCAGCTGCGCTTGCGGCCGGCCATATCAAGTCCGACCGCCGCGACCAGGATCGCGCCTTTGATGATGTTCTGCATATACGGTTCTACGTTTTTCAAAGACATGCCATTGTCAAGACTAGCCATAATCAGCGCACCAAGAATCGCACCGAACACAGTTCCCCGCCCGCCCATGAGGCTTGTGCCGCCTATAACGCAGGCGGCGATCGCGTCGAGCTCGAGTAACTGCCCCGCGTCAGGCGAGGCGCTGCCAACGCGCGCGGTGTAGATTATTGAGGCCACGCCGGCGAGCGCACCCATGATACAAAACACAGCAAGGACATGCCTCCTTATGTTTATACCAGAAAGACGTGCGGCGTCAGGGTTACCACCGATGGCATAAAGATAACGACCGAAGGTTGTGTTGTGAGTCAGGAATGCTCCTGCCAAGGCGATAGCCAGGAAGATGATTACTGGATTGGGTACTCCCGCTTTCGATCCGGGTCCAAGCTCATAAGAGTTCATCATGTAAATGAAACCGACGACAATTAACGACGGCACAAGCGCACGCGCCACTGTCAGCCACAAGCTGGGAACGCCCAAACCGTAACGCCGCCGTGCGCGATTGCGAGCTATTGTCATCCAAACGATCGCCGCGACCGCAACCGCTGCAATTACCCAACCAACAACCGGACCAACATAATCTTGTCCAATCGATTTGAACGCCTGCAATCGTAAAGGGATCGTTTCGCCACGACTAAGCCCCAAGACGACACCGCGCCAGGCGAGTAGACCACCGAGAGTGACAATAAACGCAGGGATGTTAAGGTAAGCAGTCAAACCGCCCTGAATAGCGCCGATTGCAAAGCCCACACCGATGCCCGCTGCTAGTGAAGGCGCTAGCCCCCACCCAAGCCAGCCTTGCGCGATCGCAGCGATACCGCCCGCCAGACCGACAACCGAACCAACGGAAAGATCGATCTGCCCGGTGACGATGACCATCAACATCCCCACCGCGAGCACGCCCGTCACTGCGGTTTGGCGCATTAGGTTGGAGAAGTTTCGCGGCTCGAGGAAAATATGGTTAGTTGAAAAGTGAAAATAGACCCAGATCGCTACTAATGCAAACACCATCGTGTAGGCACGCAGGACATCGGTGGGAATCTTGAATTTTCCGATTGTCGTTACCGACGTAATAGCGTCAGTCTCCGGCAAGGGCGCTAAATCTGAAGTTGTCGGGGGACGGTCAGCTACTCCATCATCTGGTATGGTCATCGCAGTTTTCAATGCCTTCGCGGCTCTGCCGTCTGATGTGCGGAAAGGCTTTGCCTTTCCGCAGGACTAATAAAGTGAGAGGCTGCGCCTCGAACAATAAGCTGGAGGCAAAGCCTCCCCCACAAAACAAATTACGCAACGGAAAGGCAGGGCCTTTCCGCATATCGAGCGGCAAGCCGCGCTGTTCACGCTAAGCAGCGCACTGCACTTGTCCGGTCGCACAAGCCATCACTTTCTCGGGAGTCGCAACGGCCCGAGTAAACTCGCCAGTCATGTGGCCCTCGTGTAATACAAGTACACGGTCAGCAAGGCCCAACACTTCCGGTAGTTCCGATGAAACCAGCACAATCGCAAGTCCCGTTTTCGCGAGCTTATTAATTTGCGCGTAAATCTCCTGCTTGGCACCAACATCAATGCCGCGAGTGGGTTCGTCCAGAAACAACACGCGGGGATTAGTCAGTAGCCATTTTGCCAGGACAACCTTCTGTTGGTTTCCTCCTGATAACGTGCCCGCAATCGTAAACACAGAATTCGCTTTTACACGCAGATCCTTCATCGCCCGCTCTCCCGCCTCCGACTCTGCATTTACACTGGTAAAGAAGCGTCCGGAGATGCGTCTCAATCCAGCGAGCGTCATGTTATTGAGTATCGTCTGATCCAGCACAAGCCCAAATCGCTTCCGATCCTCAGTTACAAAACCCAGGCCATGCTTGATAGCGTCAGCTGGGCTTGAAATACGCACCGCCTTGCCATCAACTCTAATCTCACCGGACATGCGTCCGGCGTGCGCGCCAAAGATCGCCATCAGCAAATCGCTGCGTCCGGCGCCCATGAGACCAGCAACGCCCAGAACCTCGCCGGCCCTTACTGAGAAGTTGACGTTATCAACCAACTTCTTCCCGGCTACGGCAGGATCCGCCACAGAAATGTTTCGTGCTTCAAATACAACATCACCGTGCTCATGATCGACAGTGGGAAAAATATCGCCCACTTCGCGGCCTACCATTCGTGCAATCACCTGGCCCTCGGTCAGGTCGGCGACCGAGTCTGTGCCCACGGTCCGCCCGTCGCGCAAAACTGTAATTCGATCGCTGATGCGAAAAACTTCATTCAGTTTATGCGAGATATAAATCATGCCGACGCCGCGCGCCCGCAATTTATTCAGGATGCCAAACAGCGTCTCGGCTTCGCTGTCGGTTAAGGCCGCCGTGGGTTCGTCAAGAATGAGAATTCTGGCCTCGTGTGAAAGCGCTTTCGCAATTTCCACTAGCTGCTGTTGACCAATGCCAAGACTGCGAATGGTCGTATGAGGATCGAGAGGCAAATGCAGATCATCAAGCAACGCGCGCGCACGTCGATAGAGCTCTTCCCAACGAATGACGCCAAATTTTCGGGGCTCGCGTCCGAGGAAAATGTTTTCCCCGACGCTCATTTCTTTTACCAGCGACAACTCCTGAAAAATCACTGCGATGCCTGCCTTTTCGGCTTCGCGCACACCGGCAAATTCCTGCTTTGCTCCTTCGATTAAGATCTCGCCGCCGTATTGCGGATGCGCATAGACCCCACCCAGAATTTTCATGAGCGTTGACTTGCCGGCGCCATTTTCACCGACGAGCGCGTGTATTTCGCCCTTATGAAGGTCGAAGGTGACACCGTCCAGCGCACGCACACCGGGGAACGTCTTGGTGATGTTGCGCATTTCCAGGAACGCAGCTTGAGCGTTGTCATTTATGTTGAAGGGTTTGTCCAAAGTCCAATGTCCAATGTCCAACGTCCGGAGAGTTTATCGGTATTTGCTCCCATGAAGCGGCGATCTCTTGAAGTATCGAATGAACCCTGCGAGCAACTGACCCACTTCAGTGGCGCTGCTGAGTAACTGATCGAAAGTGTCGGCCGAAAGGTATCCCTGATCCAAGGCGACGTAAAGTTGCGCGCGCACCTCGCCGCACGACCCTTTTGCGATAGCCAAAAACTGAGAGAATTCCTTGTCCCCGCCCCGCTCAAATCCTTCGGCAATATTCGATAGGATCGAAACTGATGCTCGTCTTATCTGATCCTTCAAACCAAAGTCGCGAACGAATCTCCCGGTTGTCGTTGTTTGATAAATCTCATTGGTCAACCGTCGAGCCTTTTTCCATGATTCGATGTCCTCAATTTTTTTGATTTTCACCTTATTTCGCCTCCTCAGCGTAAGTAATATAGGGTGAAATTTTTTGGGTTGTGCGGCATTAGATGACGTTGGACATTGGACTTTGGACATTGGACTTTGGTTACTTCGGGCATTTCTCCGGCGGAACATTGGCGCAGATTTTTTCCAACGTTTGATATCCATCTTTAACCACGGTACTGACGATATTATTTTTGTCGACGGCGATAGGTTCCAATAACACGGCTGGGACTTTCTTCGCCCCATTGTCGATCGCGTCCGTCGCAGCTACTTTCTCGCCACGCGCAAGTTTGATTGCTGCATCAACGGCTCCGTAAGCAAGCGGCTGAATCGGCTTATAGACTGTCATCGTCTGTTTACCCAGCACAATCAACGACAATGAAGCGAGGTCAGCATCCTGACCTGAAACTAAAACTTTGCCTGCCAGGTTTTGTCCTTCCAGCGCCTGGACCGCGCCTCGCGCTGTGCCATCATTTGAAGCGACGACAGCATCAACCTGATTGTTAGCCTGCGTCAAAGCATTCTCCACGATGTTGAGTGCCGCGCTTGCCTGCCACTCCTTCGCATACTGGTCGGTGACGATCTTGACGTCGCCGCGATCTACCGCGGGCTTCAGTATGTTCATCTGACCCTGATGTAGCAGCAGAGCGTTATTGTCAGTTGGTGAGCCGCCGACAATTACAAAATTTGCGGGCTTCTTATTCACGTGATCCAGCAAATACTGCGCCTGCATCTCGCCAATTTTTACTACTTGGTGAGAAACGTAAAGATCGACGTCGCTATTCTTTATCAGACGATCGTAACTAATTACCGGCACTCCCTGTCGGTGGGCCGCCTCAACAATGGAGGCCGCAATCTCACCGTTATGCGGCGCCACAATCAAGACATCGACTCCCTGGGTCAAAAGGTTTTCAGCTTGCTTCACCTGCAAATTATCGTCGCCATTCGCGACCTGCACGGAAACTTGCATGCCGAGTTCTTTCGCCCGCTTCTCGACCAAATCTTTATCGCGCTGCCAACGCTCCTCTTTCACGGTATCCATTGAGAAGCCGATGACAACCGGATCGTTCGGCCCCTTCTTTTTCCTCGTCGCTCCAGTGTTTGATTGTTGCGTGCCGGACACGCAGCCGCCGGCCAGCAACGCCAAAAGAGCCACGCCAAGTATCAACATCCGATTTTGCATTGAATCCCCTTCCCTTCGTTCCTTAGAACTGTTTCAACTGCACGCTTTCTTAAGATTGTTTGATCTTCACCGAGCGGCACAACCATGATGGCGCAGGAATCGTCGCAGTCTGGGGTGGCCACTCGGAACGCCAGAACTGTCGCGGAAGCTGGAGAATTAAAAGTGCGCCGCGCAGCTTAACAGAGACTTCCGGGGAAATATATATTAAACTCTTGGTTTCTTAGTGCTATTAAAAATACTACATTATCCGTGTCGGCACATATACAATCGGTTTCCCCTCCCCATAACGCACGCAAGCGCACATTGAGTTCGTTCCCTGAAAGTCAGAGGCGACTTTCCTGGGAAGGAATGTTTCAACTGTATGTCGTCATTTACGTTACGATTTCGGGCCTTAATCCGATAACTGTTCACTCAAATGGCCGCAGGAGGGCCTTCCAATGAATCGCACCACGTCCAGTTTGATCCGCATCATGATGGGCGGACTTTTTCTTTTGTTTGTTTTGGGAACTGCCAACGCTCAGTTCAAGGCTGGCATTCAGGGAACAATTACGGACGCCGCGGGCGGCTTAGTGCCCGAAGCCAAAATAACGCTCACCGACAAAGAAACCGGAAAGACTCAGGAAGCTACCAGCAGCGACAACGGCTTCTACCGGTTTGCTGCCTTAGCGCCGGGTCAGTACGAGCTCACAACGGAAAAGGCGGGGTACAAGAAGAGTGTTCTGGAAAACGTGGCCGTTGTCGCGGAAAGCGTTCAAGGCCTCGACATAGTTCTAG
>DASQPM010000438.1:0-5493 GCA_035643935.1 Pyrinomonadaceae bacterium
ATGATGAACGCCGTTTCGGGATAACGAGTGGTTATTTCGCGGAGCAACTCGACGCCGTTTCGCCCGGGCATCATCATGTCAGAGATCACCAGGGCAAAAGGTTGTCCGGCGAGATGCTCCAACGCTTCGTCGGCGGAAGCAGCAGTCAGGCACTCATAACTCTCGCTCAGCCACGCGGCAAACAGATTTCGCAAACCCTCTTCGTCGTCCACGATTAGAATGCGACGGTCAACAGGGTCAATCGCACCGGCAGGCTCACCGCCAGGCAGTTGCCCCGGAAGACAAATCGGGGTGTGTCCAATTATGAAATCGGTCTGTAGATCAATCATGAAAATTTATTTAGCTAGCCGGATAGTTTCTGAGCGACGTCGCCCATCCGATTGAGTTAACTGATGGGTATTTTGGTACAGGCGGGTAAAGCCGGTCGGCTCTTTTGCCACACGTAGCGACAATCAGGCGTGTTTCGGTCACCCGCCTTGATGAGTGCACGGAATGTGCCAAACAGTTTCAGAACGCGCGCACTGTGGTGGGCCAGATCTCGGGTTGAAATCGGTGCGGCATCTGTGCGCTGAATGAATGGATAGAGTTGTTAGACTTTTCTGCGGGAAGCATTAGCGGACGGGCTATGATTCTGGCACAGACCTGAACCTCGACGGGCTTGCCGTGTTGATAGATCGGGTGCGCATTCATCTCAACCGTTAACGATTGACCCGACTTCGTAGCCAGTCTCACCTCGCTCCTGGTTCGTGTTTGCGCATCAAGTAATAAGTCAGTCGTGCTGGAAACAAGCGGTTGGGAGGCTGTTTCCACGATCGCCGAAACCTTCAATCCCAGGATTTCCGGTAGAGAATAGCCAAGTAAATGAAGCCCGGCAGCATTCATCGAGGTGATATGACTGTCAAGATTGTGCGTGTAGACAATCTCGTCAAGATTATCAAAGAGGGCGAGATAACGGCGCTCGCGTGCTGATTGCAAAGCTGCGGAACGCGACTGCTCTACCACGCAACAAAGCGAGCGCTCGATAATTGCCGGTGTTACTTGGTCCCGGACCAAACAGTCGGCGGCGCCGTTTCGAATTGCGGTGACTACTTCGCTGGCGTCGTTTGCGGTTACGACAATTATCGGCATTGAGAGTCCGACGCTGCGCGCCTGCGCCAGCAGTTTCAACTCGTTGCCGGCATACGAATCAATTACACAAACATCGGCGGTTTGGCTGCGAAATCCTTCCAAAATAGTGCGATAACCCGTGCCCCGCTCGATTTGGAACTGGTCCAATGGCAGCGCCAACAACAAGCTATGGACACTGCGTTCGCATTCGAGAGCATGGTCAACGAGAAGAATTGTGATCATGAGAATCGTACCTGAATGATTGGAGGGATCTTTAATTGAATCGAGAATCTAAGAGCGTTGTATTTCGCGAAGGCCCTGCTGTCGACTATTTGAAGTTGCGCAATTGCCCCGATTGTTTTTGGGAGGAGCCAATTGTCAAAGCGTAGTAAAAAGGTCAACTGCGCAACTTTTTGCCTGGGCCAAAAGCCTCACTTCATTTCTCTGCGCACTGAAGAAAGCACGCTTTGCTACTAACCGCACAAGTCGTGCCAAGCTGAAAAACGTTGGCACAAAAGTGCGGCCAACACTCGGATCATGAGTGCCATCCTTAACGGCATAAGGTTTGCCCTTTCGATCGCGGCGATGGCCCAAGTGTGGGCCGATTGACCACCCTCTTGCACTCGCCTCAAACCTCGCCCACCAGCTAAGCCAGGATCCCCAACGGAGTTTCAAGCAATGCACCGCCAGACGCACCTCTTCGCTTCAATTTGTCGCGCTGTAGTTTTCTCGCTTGTCTCAATGCTGGTGTTGGCATTGGTTCCCGAATTTACCCGTTCGCTAATTCCGACCAGTTTCGTTTCAGCCGCAACCAACAGCAACCTTCCATCTGCCAGTGACTCCATTGGAATTTATCGCTGGAACTTAAATGACGATGACCAACCGTTGATCAGCTTGCCGGATCACGTAGGCGCCGGAGTCGATCTGGCCCTCAGCTATTCGCTGGACCAGTTTGAGTTTCCGCTCTTTCAGTCGGTCTACTACAACCAAGCAGCGCGCAAATATATTTTGATGGTGATTGCCAAACAGGGAAGACGAGCGCAATTCCTGGATCTGAATTCGACGCAACGCCAGTCCATTGGGGCCGGGGCAGGATTGAACTTTTCAGAGAGCGGACGCAACAAGCTGTTAAGCACTAAAGAAGGCACGGTTTATACTTTCGCACCACTCGGCGACGGAGAACTGCACTGTAGCCGAATCAAGGATCGCAACGGCCTGGTTATCAATCTCCATTACAACCGCCAGGCGTCGCTCGATCAAATTGACGACGGTTCTGGCAGAAGGATCGAATTTGATTATACCGGCGACTATGTAAGCGCGATAACGCAAATGTGGGGACCGAGCGCTATAAAAAAGCAGACCTGGGCCATCACCGACGACCGCACATTCGCAGCTCAACCGATCACTTCGTCGTCTTCAACTGCTACAGTTGCGAAACACATTCCTTCAAATGCGATCAAGTCTTCCTACACCGTACAGATGGTAGCCTCCGATTTGACGCTGGCAAGAGTCTTCGGCGGCCCCGGCGCAGTCGCCGCAGCGAACGGCTTTGAACCCAACCAACTTGGCAGTGAATATCCGTTGTATCGCGGCGATCTGATAGGAGATGACGGCATATTACGGCGCGGTCATTTATCTTTTGCAATGCATCTATACGGCAGCGCGGATGGCACGGGCGAATCAGCCTTGTACGTTCCCGCAGGTTTCACCTCGCACACCTCGATGCCGACGCCGACAGATGCCGCGGTGATCTTTTACTATCCGCGCCTGGGGAATCTTACGAATGTGACGCTCGCAGTCTTTCATGTTGCAAACTTTCACTTGAGTAACGAAGGCGAGCGTGTGCGCATCGGCAATATTGGTGGCCCAGGCGGTTCAGTAGGCAGCTACCGGCATTCTCATATCGAGTTCTATCGAGGCAACACCGGTTTGCCTTCAGCGGCCGCGCGCACCCATTTGCGAATCGATCCAGCAACAGTGTTTGACGTAAGCCGCGAAGCACTTGCCAGGATCCGCGTTTCGCAATCGAATGGCGGTGGTTACTGAATATAACAAGCGAATCGGCAATTCGTTTGCAGCCTCCAAAAAATAAGGGGTGCCTGGCTCTTCCTCCGTGGTGCTTAAATTCACTTTCGAAGTCAGGCCGCATGGGAAGGGTCCTGCTGCCATTGCCTGCAGCAGTGTTATGCCGCCTGATCATGCGATCGAGAGTCTTGGGATCGACTTCCAGCAGTCGCGCTGCGGCCTGCTTGTCTCCGCGAGTATGCGCCAGCACCTTTGCTACGTAACGACCGTCCACTACCGAAGGTGTGGTCCAACGCATCATCACCTTGAAAAATCCTTGACTCTCCTCGACGCCTTGCTGTATTTTCCTCTCGACCTTACAAGCTCTTTTTCGCATTAAAGTCTATTGGCTGACTCCCAACTGTTGTCCTCTAAACAACCAGCCGACTCAGTCAAATCTCTTTAATCAATCGTGAATGTCCTGGGACGCGTGGTCCAGGCGCAAACTTGCGCCGGCGCTTCTCATTCTTACTCAGCCCTTTATCCCAATGGAGGACTTGCACATCGCAAAATGCTTATGACCTGATCGCGATTCTGGCGACGGAACCCGGCTACGCGCCAAACGAGCCGAGCCTGACGATAGCCTGTCTGACGGCGTTGGCCGACGACCTGAAAGCGAAAAAGGAAGCGGTCAACGCGGCCTTTGCGCCGCTCAGCGCCGCGCGCGGGCTGCGCGATGAGTTGCTCTACCTGAATGATGACTGTGTTGTGAATGCCGCTCTGCTGGTCAAAGCGTACTTTCGCGCCGCGTTTGGTCCAAACAGCCAGTTGTTCAAACAAATCAAGGGGTTGGAGTTTAAGCGGCCGAAGAAATAACGACGCGGGTGTCATGTCGCACGGCGCGGGAGTCACATCGCACGGCGCGGGTGCCACGTCGCACGCTCGTTTTCGATAAGGCAAGGCCGACCAGTCGCCTCTTTTGAATCAGAAACGCGAAGACGGCTCCTGGAGCGGTGAGTAAGGAGTCATTTTCGACTAGGAAGCAGGGTTGAAAACGTGAGTCATCACCTAAGGAAGACCTCAAAACTCGCGACCATGGACGCGGCGCGAGAGCTCTATTTTATTGTTGTCGCTCTGGCAATTCTGAAATCGCTGGAACTCTCATTCCATGAACTGTCCTCCCACAACGTGTCGCTCTACGATTGGTTTCTCCTGCTGCGGAGCGAACCTAGCCTGGCTGGCATTGCGGTGGAATTTGCCTTTCTGTTTACCGTGTTGCGGTACAGCCACGGGATATCCCACCTGCTCGCATTTGAAAAGCACGGTGTTGAATCGTCAGGCCTGCCGTCGTCATTTCGGATTCTTATGTTGTTCGTGTTTCTGTCGGCGCTGGGGATTCTCTTTTTCCTGATGGCGTATTACATCAGAGACTTTCCAGAGTTTGTGTTTTGGATGAGCGTCATGTTCGGTCTGGACTTCACTTACATTGCCTTCAGTAATGTAGTGCGAGCGCCGTTACTAAGATTTATGCTTTGGTTTCCCGGTCGTGTAGTTCTCAGATGGCGTCGGTTTTTAGAAGCCCGCGAAAAAAATAAGGCCGGCGCTACCAACAACGGAACGAGTCCGCCCACCTCGACAAACGATCGGAAAATCGAGAGTGAATGGATCAATACGACGCCCGGATATGCCGCCGACGCGGCGCTGCAATGGATGTTGAGCGATTCGTTGATCGTCATATTCAGTCTTTTGTTGCTGAGGTACGGGATGACGTATGCTCACCGCCAACTTCTGTTTGCGGTCGTGATTGGCTTGGCGGGAGGTCTGGATTATTGGTTCAACCGACAGTTCTATTTCGGCGGATGGCGCGACCGGCGGAAGGAAAATATCATTTTCGTTTGCAGTCCATTCATGGGCGGCGCTGAGAATCCCACCGAAAGCGATTATAGAAAGAACATCTGCCAGGCCCAGGCTTATTGCCGCGAAGTGATGAAGGAAGGCGATATTCCTTTCGCTTCACACTGTTTCTACCCTTACTTTCTCAATTACGATCAGAAGAAAGAGGCAATCCTAGCCCGGTACTGTAGTTTGGCTTTTCTGCGCGCCTGCGATGCAATCTATCTGTATCTACCGCACAAGCCGCGGTTCAGCCTGCCTTTGCTAAAGTGGATCCAAGGACCCGACATGAAAGCGCTCAACTCTTCACAAGGTATGAAGGAGAAATTGATTGCAGCTCGCAGGCTTGGATTGCGGATCAAATTCCGCAATGACACTGTATCCGTCCGGCCGAAGGACTGTTGGAAGCCCAGCGCGATCCCAGCCGGCACCCAGGTAAGCACTAAAGATGTATCCGTCCAGCCGAAGGACTGTTGGAAGCCCAGTGAG
>DASQPM010000439.1:0-14716 GCA_035643935.1 Pyrinomonadaceae bacterium
CGTTGGGGTCTGGTTATGATACCGGATCGAAGTCGATTAACAACCTTTGACCCACCCACCGCGGCTCCTGTTCCGAAAAACCGAAGCGGTGCCCGGTTTGTAAGCGCGGTTTATGGGTTGTCGCTAATCAACGTCTTTTCAGTCGAGTCCGAAAATCTTGACAACCCAGCGTCGCACCTTCTTTCAATCACTTTCCGGCTTGACTCCGCAGATCATGTTTTTACGACCGCGCTTGACCGGCGACCTATGCTCCGGCAAGATCGCACGGCTATGCCTTACCTGACTTCCCCCGCGACCGTTTCGGTTCGCAAACATTTCCAAAAAGGGTTCTTCTGCTTTATTGCGGTGCTGTTCGCACTGGCGCCGGTTAGCGCGCAAACTTATCATCACGAAGTGGAAACTGGCGATAAGCCTTCAGTTTATGTGAAGAGTCGCAACGGTCGCATTAGTGTTATTGCTACGGACGACGAGCAAAAGAAAGTCACGATCGAAGCCAGTTCCGCCGGCGCCCTGGTTGATCAAAGCGACGTCCTGACGGTAGCAAAAGGCGGCGAGGTGAGTATTACGGTGCGCGATCGTCGCGAGAAAGATCGGATCGACCTCGTTGTGCATGTACCTTCGCGTGCAAAAGTCAAAATCGAAAGCGAAGCCGGCGCCGTCGATGTGGTGGGCAATCTGGAATCGGCGCAGGTCAGCACCAACACGGGCACGATTCACGCCGACGTGCCGCTCGACGCCGTTAAATTTAATTTCATATGGAGCGCCAGCCGGCCTCGCTTTTTGAGTGACGTTGAGTTACCGAAGGTGAAAGAAAGGGCCGCCGGCATGTTCACAATTTCCGGAAAGCTGGGCGAGAAGAAGCCTGACAAAGCGGAACGAGTCCAGCTCGACTTTCTGACTCAACGCGGCGTGGTTCTACTTAATGTCGATCCCGCGATGGTGCCTCCGGACTTGCGCGAACGCCCGCTCACGGAAGCTGCACGCGCGATCGTTCGCAGTGGTGATAGTCAATTGACGGATGCGATTCGCAAAGTGTCGCCGAAGATGTTTGGCGATTATGCAATGACCCTGCCGCCACCTGAGAAGCAGCCGGAACTCGTCAAGCGTTCTGCGCCCGGCCAGTTCGTCAGCGCATTGTCACCGCAACTGATGCGCTTTAACGCCAGCGTTATGGATCGCAATGGCCGCGCCATCGGCGGCATGAAAGAAACTGATTTCACTGTTTTTGAAAACGGCGTCGAGCGCGAAGTGAAACAGGTAACGCCCACCAACGAGCCGTTTAATCTAATCCTTCTTCTCGACGTGTCGGGCAGCGTTGAAGAACGCATCGACTTTATTCGTAAAGCCGCGCGCGACTTTTTGAACACGGCCAGCCCGCAGGATCGCATTGCCATCATCAGTTTTCGCGATGACATTCAGGTGATTTCGGACTTCACTACTGATCGCCGCCTGCTCTCGAAGAAACTTGAGGACATCGATGCCGGTGGCGCGACCGCGCTCTACGACGCACTGGGTTACGTCCTGGCCGATCCGGTGAAAAAACTTCGCGGCGAACGAACCGCAATCGTGATTCTTTCTGACGGCGACGACAACAGATCCTTTGTGCCCTTTCCGGCGATTCTGGAAGCGCTGGTGGAATCAGGCGCACTGATCTATCCGCTGTACATTCCTTCAGGCTTGATTCCGGAAGGCAGCGTCCCCAAACCGGAAGTGACCATTGATCCTTTGCGCACGCGCTATCTGACGTTGACTACGCGCGCCGAAGAAGAAGGTAAAAAACTCGCGGCCGGATCTGGTGGCGTTTATTACCCCATCCATCGCCTGGAAGATTTGCAGCGCGCTTACGATGACGTGGTGGTCCAACTCCGCACCGCGTACACGATCACGTACGCTTCAAACTCGCGTTCGTCAAGCAACCCGCGCGTGCGCGTGCGCGCAAATCGTGATGGCGCGTCAGTGCGGTTGAGCCCGGTTGTAAATGTGGCCACGCCTTAATGACAAGTAACTGTGTCGCGGGTGTATAATTCGCACCGGAGACACCATGTTACACACGATCCGGATCAATAAAGAGCAGCTCGCTGACTTTTGCCGCCGCAATCACATTGCCAAACTTTCTTTTTTTGGATCGGTTTTGGGCGACGATTTCACAGCTGAGAGCGACATCGATGTGCTAATTGATTTTGAATCTGGACATACTCCGGGACTCCTTCGTATGGCGAGACTGGAACGTGAACTTTCCGCCTTGTTGCATAATCGAAAGGTAGATATTCGCACCGCCCAGGATCTAAGCCGATACTTCCGCGAACAAGTTCTTGCCACCGCACAAGTGCAATATGCTCAAGGCTGACATTGTTCGTCTGCAACACATGGTTGATGCAGCGAACCAAGCTACGTCTTTCGTTGCGAGGAAATCCAGAACAGAATTGGATAATGATCAGCCAGTTGCCCTCGCCCTCGTGAAGTTAATTGAGATTTTTGGCGAAGCGGCTAGCAGGTTGGGGCGGGACGTGAAGTCCCAATATCCAGAGATACCCTGGGCCGACATTATCGCCATGCGAAATCGTCTCATCCATGGCTACTTCGACGTTAATCTGGATATTGTTTGGCGGACCGTTACCGAGGAGATGCCGCCCATCGTAAAACAAATCGAAAGCCTCCTCGCCTCAGCCGATCCTGAATGAGTCAACCACTCTTCAATTCCCTTTTCGACGAAGTTGAGCGCCGCCCGCTGACTGTCAGCGAGCTGACTGAGTCTGTTCGTAAGGCAATCGAGGCGCGCTTTGCTTCTGTTTGGGTTGAAGGCGAGATTTCAAACTTCAAGGCGCATTCATCCGGCCACTGGTACTTCACGATTAAAGACGAAGGCGCTCAACTGCGCGCGAAGTGTTTTCGTTCGGCTAACAGTCGCATACGGTTTCGGCCTACTGATGGCCTGCATGTGCGCGCGCGCGGGCGTCTATCAGTTTATGAAGCGCGCGGCGACTATGAAATGATCGTCGAAGCGCTCGATCCCGCCGGCGCCGGCGCGCTGCAAGTTGCCTTTGAACAACTACGCGATCGACTTCAAGCGGAGGGTTTATTTGCCGACGAGTTGAAACGCGCGCTGCCGGTTTTTCCCGGACGAGTTGGGGTTGTCACGTCGCCGACCGGCGCTGCTATTCGCGACATTCTCAACGTCATCTCGCGACGCACGCGAACGGTCCAGGTGCTTTTTTCACCGGCGCGGGTGCAGGGCGAAGGCGCAGGGCCAGACATCGCCCGGGCTATTAAACTAATCAACGAGCATCATACGAACGCGTTACGGAATGGGCGCCATATGGATCTAGTAGATGTGCTGATCGTGGGACGCGGCGGCGGATCGACTGAGGACCTCTGGGCGTTCAACCAGGAAGAAGTGGCGCGCGCTATTCGAGCTTCCACGATTCCGGTTATCTCCGCCGTAGGCCATGAGACTGATTTCACTATCGCCGACTTTGTAGCCGATCGGCGGGCGCCAACGCCGTCGGCCGCTGCCGAATTGGTTGCAGCGCGCGAAGATCAGATTTGCTCATCGATCGAACATTTGGGCCAAAACCTTGCGCGCCTCATTCGTTACCGCATCGTAAACGCTCGAACCCGTGTTCAGACGCAAGCACTATCCCACGCTTTCGATGAAGTGCGGGCCAGACTGCGCGAAGCGAATGCGGCGATGACATTCGCCGGCCATCGCCTGCAAATCCTGACACAGGAATCATTGCACGTGGCCACGGCGCGAGCCGGCCAATTGAGTCGCAGGCTTTCACCAGCCGAGTTGCGCGGGCGCCTCGCCAACGCTCGCAATCGTTTTGAGTTCGTCGCTTCCGGCAGCCAGCTTGCAGTTGAAAAGCATATGGACCATGCGCAAAAGCGTTTTGCGCTGGCGGCGGCTTCACTCGATGCGCTATCGCCGCTGGGTGTATTGCGGCGCGGTTATGCGATCGCGCTGAAGGAAGACGGCACTCTGCTGCGCGATGCAAGCGCTGTTGCAACGGGCGATCCTATCAGCGTGCGCCTGGCGAAAGGAAAGATCGCGGCACGAGTTGAAGACGTGGACGAAAAAGTTTAGAACTCTAACCCAGCAACGTAAACGTTGGACTCTGAACCACTCGAATGTTCGCATAATTGTTTCTGTGCGAAAATGAACTCATGAAGAATAACGCTGAGCAGGCCAAGAGTTTTGAGGCATCGCTGGAAGCGCTCGAGCAGATCGTGCACGAGCTTGAACATGGTGATTTGCCGCTGGAGAAGAGTCTGGAGCTTTTTGAGCAGGGCATCAAACTCTCGCGCCAGTGTCAGGAGCGTCTCAGCCAGGCGGAAAGGCGCATTGAAATTTTGCTGCGCGATAATCAGGGCCGTCCAGTAGTCAGCGCGTTCGAGGATTCCAAACTAACCAGTCAGGTGATGGGCAGCAGCAATGATGAAGACGTCCTCTGAAATGCCAGGCTACGCGCTCCCTCTTCCCCTGCCTGAATTCCTGAAACAAGCACGAAAGCTCGTTGACAGCGAACTCGATCGTCTTCTGCCTGCCGAGTCGGTTTCTCCAACAAACATTCATGCTGCTATTCGTTGGAGTGTTTTTGCCGGTGGAAAACGTTTTCGCCCCGCCCTGCTGCTTGCTGCAGGCGAGACCTTTGGCGCCGCCCGCGAGTCACTCATCGCAACTGCCTGCGCACTCGAAATGATTCACACCTATTCGCTGGTCCATGACGACCTGCCGGCGATGGACAATGACGATCTGCGACGTGGCCGGCCTACCTGTCACCTACGTTTCGGTGAAGCGACCGCGATTCTGGCCGGCGACGCGCTACTGACGTTGGCCTTCAAGACGGTTTCTGAAGATGCGAACCTTTCTACCACGAAGCGAGCTGTTCTGATTTCGGAAATTGCGAAAGCGGCGGGCACGCCCGAGGGAATGGTTGCGGGCCAGGCTTACGATCTCGAAGCAGAATCACAGAACGTTGCGGCCGCCGAGTTGGAACAGATTCATCGACTCAAGACCGGCGCTTTGATTACGGCTGCCGCGCGTGCCGGCGGAATAATTGCCGACACCTCTAAGGACGAACTAAAAGCAGTCGCGGATTATGCCGGCCAGCTTGGATTGTTGTTTCAAATCACCGACGATCTCCTGGATGTAACGGCAACTGCGGAAACTATCGGCAAGACACCGGGCAAAGATGCGCGCTCGCGCAAAGCAACTTATCCGGCGCTTTACGGAATCGAAGCCACTCGCAAACATTTGGCAACTACGCATGCAGCAGCTTGTGCCGCGCTCGCGCGTATTGATCGGCCAACTGAGTTGCTGCGATCTATTGCCGATTTCATTCTTAGGCGCGAGGCATGATGTAATCTATGACAAACAAGCTCATCTTCTTCTTAGTCTTCGCAATCGCTTTCTCCATCGCGTGCAACAAACCTAAAACAACTTCACTCGACGCCGCAGGTTACAAAGCCGAACTTGAAAAGTGGCAGAACGATCGTCTGACCAACCTGAAAAAGGAAGACAGTTGGCTTACGCTCGTCGGACTTTATTGGTTGAAGGAAGGCGAAAACAAGTTTGGCAGCAACGCTGCCAATTCGGTCGCGCTACCAAAGGACAAAGCGCCTGACGTGGCTGGTTCTTTTTGGCTGGATAAAGGTCATGTACATCTCGCTGCGCTTCAATCCGCGAACATCACGGTGGACGGCAAACCTGCCACGGCGCTCGATCTCAAAGACGACAACGACGACAACGGCCCTACAATTCTGAGAATGGGCACGCTGATCATTAACATCGTCAAGCGTAGCGATCGCATCGGCGTGAGGGTCAAAGATTCTCAGGCCGCGGCGCGTTTGCAGTTTAAGGGACTCGAATATTTTCCCACCGATCCCAGGTGGCGCGTCGAGGCGCGCTTGGAACCTTATCAACCGGCGAAGGTGATTCCGATCACGAACGTGCTGGGGATGACGAGCGATGAAACATCGCCGGGCGCGTTGGCATTTGAGGTGGACGGGAAAACTTACCGAATTGATCCGATTCTGGAAAAAGGCGAGACTGACTACTTCATCATGCTTGCCGATGATACTACTGGACGCGAAACCTACGGCGCCGGTCGTTATCTTTACGTCTCTCCGCCGGATCCGTCGGGAAAAGTCGTGATCGACTTTAACAAAGCGTACAACCCGCCGTGCGCCTTCACGCCTTATGCAACCTGTCCGTTGCCACCGCGGCAGAATCATCTTCCGCTGCGCATCGAAGCGGGCGAGAAGAAATACGTCGGCGCGGAACATTGATTAAGAGGCACCGCCAATAACAGGCTCCGTAGGAGCCGAATGTTTATAGCAATTCGAGTCGCGTAAAGATCTTTTCGCAATAAGGAAATGCAGCATTTCCTTATTGCGAAAGTTTTTGGTCACGACGCACAGCTATAAACATGTCGCTCCTATCGGAGCGAAACCCAAAAGCTACTCGCGGCTCCCACGATCAGTCATCGCCGTTAATGCCAGCCTTTTTTTGCATCGCTTTGAGTGTGTCCGGAATGAATGAAGTGATGTGGTGAGTTTCTTCGCGGCCATCAGCAAACGTCTGATACAAAGCAAAGTCTGGCAGCGACAGACAACTCAGCGGCGATTGCAGGTTGTAGCCAGTGTCGATACCGATGGCGCTGTGGGAAATATAAATACCATGACGGCCCAGCCTTCCGCGCAGCGGCAACAGTGGCGTTGGCGTATGACCAAAGATGCAGGGCTTGCCGCGATAGTTCTTATAAAAGTCCAGGTCGCGCATCCACAGTAACGCTTGCGGCTCAGTGTCCTTTGGATGTTTGTCGCGTTGCAGCCCGGCATGAACGTATATGGCGTAGTCGTCTTCGTGAAAAAAGGGCAGGTCGTGGAAGAAATCTAAATGCTCCGCCGGCACGCTGCTCTCAATCGTGCGGCGCGCGTCATCAAGATCCTGCTCGCTGGTTATTGCCAGTCCCTTGCCGGCATACTGCTCAAAAGTGCGCTCGCCGCCGGTGACCGGAGTTATCCAAAGGTTCGCACTGCCTTCAATAAAATCCAGCAGCATTTGCTCGTGGTTGCCGCGCAGGCAAAGCACGCGATCCGGATTCTCGCGTTGAAGTTTCAGTACCAGGTCAACACACCCGGGAGCGTCCGGGCCGCGATCGATGAGGTCGCCCAAAAACACGAGCGTGTCGGCGGATTCATCACGCGGCAACATGTCGAGCAGGCTATGAAGTTGAGCACAACGGCCGTGAACGTCGCCAACGATGAAAGTTTTCATGCAGTGTTTGCTTCGCGCATTTGCAGCGACGCTTTGATCCTTTGCATCAATTTCTGAAAGCGTGGGTCAGCGTGAAGATCGGACCAGTTTGGATCAGACTCGAACCAAAGATAATTTTCGTTGCCGAGGTTGATTGCTTTTTCAAGCCATTCAAGCGCCAGCACTTGCCGCCCTTGTAATAAATATGCAGACGCAAGCCAGTAGGCAATGTCGTGATCGGCAGAAGCAGCAATCTTCACTCGCTCAGTCAACTGCTGGTTAGCCAGCTCATGCTTGCCCAGTGCACTTAAACAGATTGCCAGAATCGGACGGATGCCGTCCATCTTTGGGTGGCGTTCAAGCACTTGTTGGATGAGTTGCGCGGCGGCCTCTACCTCGCCGCGATAATAGAGTACGCGCGCGCGAATAGTTTTGATTAACGGATGATCGGGTTCCAGCTCCGCGCCTTGATCAAGTTCGCGCAGGGCTACATCATAGCGCTGCTGGTACATGAAGATGCGCGCGCGATTATAACTGGTCACCACAAGCTCGTTGGGATTGAGGCGGACCATGCGATCAAAGCTGCGTAAGGAGCGGTCATAGTCGCTATCCAGACGCGCCACCACCCCGCGCGCGAAGTGGACCCCGACATCATTGGGATACTCTTCGCGCAAGAGCTCCACCTCCGAGCGCGCCTTCTGCTTTTCGCCACGGCTTAGATAGATAAAGATCATCTGCATCCGCGCTTCCAGTAACTTGGGATCGAGGGCCAGTGCTTTGTTGAATGCGGCCTGTGCCTTGTCGTGATCGTTTGCTTCGCCCAATCCCTTCAGCACTCGATTGACATAGCAGCCTCCTAAAGCTGAGTAGGCCAGTGCAAAATTGGGATCGAGCTCGATGGCTCGCTCGAAGTGGTCGATTGCCGAATCCAGATCGGCGCGACTGATGGTGTGGTAGATGAACTGTCCCATGCAGTGGCGGCCACGCAGGTATTCTTCCGAAGCGGCTGCGTCGGTAGTGGACCCTTTTGCCAGCTCATCTTGTTCATCCGGACTCAACTCGATTCGTAAGCCGTCGACAATGTGCCGCACGATTGTGTCCTGCACCGCGATAATGTCGCTGGCATCGGCATCGATGCGATCGCTCCACAAAATCTCACTGGTGCTTACGTCCAGCAGTTGCACCGTGACGCGCAAATGATCGCCGGCGCGCAGAAAGCTGGCGGTCAGAATTGCGTCAACGCTCAACTCTCGACCCACGTCACCCGGATCGAATTGCTTTTCCTGATATTTCGCAATTACTGATGACGGCCGCACAATCAGCGAGCGTATGCGTGCAAGTTCTGTGATTACCGCGTCGGCCAGTGAAAATTCGTAGAACGAAGTTTCCGGATCCTTGCCCAGATTCTTGAAAGGCATAATCGCGACGCTCTTGCGTTCGCGATCGCCCAGCGTAGTCGGTGTTTCATGTGCGTCGCGCGGCTGCGGCACCGTAGCGCGCCGGCCGGATGAGCCGGAAGACGTATCACCGCCAGCGACATTTTTGAACCAGCGTAAGGCGCGGGACATCGGATTTTCGTTATGCAGGTGGCGTGGCGCGATCGGCAAACTGCTGTCGTCGATGACGACGCCGCTGGTGGTGGCAAGGTCGCGCACGACTGCTCGCAGATCATCGCGAAACTGCGAAATTTGCTGATAACGATCGCGCGGACTCTTCTTGAGCGCCCGATCGAGAATCTGCTGCAAGCGCGGCGGCACCGGGTCGGGCCGGGCTTCGCTTAGCGGAATGGGATCGGCGTGCACCACTGCATGACGCACATCGACCGCGGTCTTGCCGCGAAACGGCCAGGTGCCCGTCAACATTTCATAGAGCAGGACGCCGGTCGAAAAGATGTCGGCGCGCGAATCGACGCGGTCGCCGCGCGCCTGTTCCGGCGCGGCGTAGGTTGCCGTACCGTAGGGCACACCTACTTCAGTCAACTCGGTGTGATGAATTCCGGAGGTCCGGGCCGCTTCATCGTCGAGTAACTTTGCCAGGCCAAAGTCCAAAACCTTTACCTGGCCCTTGCTCGTTACCATTACGTTGCCGGCTTTGATGTCACGGTGAATGATTCCCTGCGCATGCGCCGCGGCCAGCGCGTCGGTAGTTTGAATTGCAATCGAAAGCGCGCTCTCGAGCTTCAAGGGCTTGCCGTTGACTAACTGGCGAACGTTGCGGCCTTCGACGTATTGCATCGCAATGAAATGAACGCCATCGATTTCATTGAGGTCGAAGATCGTGCAAATGTTCGGATGATCCAGCGCCGACGCCAGCCTCGCCTCGCGTTCAAACCGTTTCAGGTTTGCCAGTTTGGTGGTGAGCTCCTGCGGTAAAACTTTGATCACCACGGCGCGGCCTAGTTTAGAGTCGATCGCTTTATAGACCGTGCCCTGCCCGCCCGCGCCGAGTTTTTCAAGAATCTTGTAATTCCCTAGAGTTGTGCCGACCATGCTGTTTTGAATTTCTTTATTTAACTCCCGTTAGTGGTCGGTCGGCAACCGTACAGGACGCAAATGAGGGACGATCGAATCATCGTCATTCGTCTATGCAAACAAAAGCGGACGACTGAGATTAAGTCAATTCAGTCGTCCGCTTCCCAAGACCTGCTGAGTAGTGTTGTTTCTACTTCTGGCGAAAAATCGTTGGGCTACGCGCATGGCGGCGTGGCGCTAAGCGATCGGTGTCACCTGACTGGCTGCCAGCCACCACCGTCCTTCCTTCCATACCCAAGCCTGGAGGAACCGCGATTGCTGGGTTGCGCCACTCGAGTTCCTGGTTGTGACTAATCCAGTCGCGAGCCCAGAATTCTCGTATGTTCGAACCGTAATATCTGAATAGGCTAGAACCGTTGGCCCGGTCCCGCCTTTCATCATCTTGATTCGTTCTTCGGCATTCATCATCTTGCCGTCGGGCCCGGTGAAAGTGTAGTCGGCAGTGTAGTAAGTTTTGATTTTGTCCGCATTGCTTGCCTTCACCAGTTCAAAAAATGCATTCACAGTTTTCTCAAGTCCAGCTTTGTCGCCCATCGCCTTTTGGCCATAAACAGCGGAGACAGAAAACGCAACAAGAATTAACGCAACGATCGTGATTTTTTTCATAGGTTCCTCCAGGGAAAGTTGTTGTTTGGCCCGATAGTCTCCTGGGCCGCGCACAATGACACGCTAACGAAAACAGTATTAGCGATTTGGATGAATTCGAAATCCGACTTGGAACTTTTGGCAGACACTAGCACACAGCCACACGGATAAACAAGGATAATGCTCTATCGTTTGGACCAGATCCATTCCCAGTAATCCATTGTCTTCCCGATCAGAAAACCCAAGAAGTTTTCAATATCTGCTTCTAGTACTTTGCCACGCTTGGATCGACTTCATCAGACCAGGCGGTAATGCCACCTTTGAGATTTACCAGTTTTCCGCCAAAGCCTGCCTGCTTCAATGCTGCGATTGCTTTGGCGCTACGCACGCCGGCTTTGCAATGCAAAACTGTTTCACGCGAGGCGTCGATCTCGTTGATGCGGTTAACTACCTGTGCGAGCGGAATCAACTTTGTATTCGGGATGCGGGCAATTTCATATTCGTGCGGTTCACGCACGTCGATGATCTGCACATCGTCACCGCGATCCAAACGTTGCTTTAATTCCGTTGCCGTGATCTCGTCCAGTTGCGGCGCGACAACCTGTTGCGACGGAGCCAGTCCGCAGAACTGTTCGTAGTCAATCAGTTCCTTGATAGTGGGATTCTCGCCACAGACTGGACAATTCGGATCCTTGCGCAACTTGAATTCGCGAAACCTCATGTGCCACGCGTCAAACAACAACAAGCGATTCACCAGCGTGTCTTCGGCGCCGAGAATGATCTTGATAGTTTCGTTTGCCTGAATCGCGCCCACGATTCCGGGCAGCACGCCAAGCACGCCCCCTTCCGCACATGAAGGCACCAGTCCGGGCGGCGGCGGTTCAGGATAAAGACAGCGATAGCACGCGCCACGTTCGGCCCAAAACACACTTGCCTGTCCTTCAAAGCGAAATATCGAACCATAAACGTTTGGCTTGCCGGTCAAGACGCAGGCGTCGTTGACAAGATAACGAGTGGGAAAGTTATCGGTACCGTCAACTATGATGTCGTAGTTCTTGAAGAGAGCCAGCGCATTTTCACTCGTCAGTCTGGTGTCATACGTTTCGATTTCAATATGCGGATTGATGTCGGCAAGGCGTTCGCGCGCCGAATCTACTTTTCGCCGCCCGACGTCTTTGGTGCCATGAACTATCTGGCGTTGCAGATTGGACGAATCAACCACGTCGAAATCGACCAGGCCGAGACGGCCCACGCCTGCCGCGGCCAGGTACATTCCAAGCGGCGCGCCCAGTCCTCCGGTTCCAATCGCCAATACGCTGGCGGCTTTCAGTCGCTTCTGTCCTTCGAGCCCGACCTCAGGCATGATCAGATGACGGCTGTAACGTGCTATCTCTTCATTCGAGAGCGCCGGCAACTCTGTTGTCACATCCGCCTCGGCAGTTGCGCCACCGGCGATCGAAGGAACAATCATCAATGTGTCGCCATCCTTCAATGCCGTCTCCCCGCCGGACTGATGTCGAATGTCTTCATCGTTGACGTAGACGTTAACGAAGCTGCGCAGCTTATTCTTATCGTCGTAAAGATGGCGACGAAGCTCGGCGTATTGCGAAGTCAACTGATCGAGCGCTTCACCGGCGGTTGTTGCCTGCAACTCGAGGCGCGACTGACCACCTGCAAAGTTACGCAAGGCGGTAGGTATGATAATGGTGACTGACATCTTAATTTCCTTTCAGAATCTCTTCCTCGTCAAAGCGAGTTCTATCTGTTTGCATCTCCCACGAGCGCAAGGCTTCCGTGCGGCCTGATTTTATGGCGACGACAATGTAGGAATAGACCGGCCAGGCATGTTCAAGATCGTAGGCGGACGGCACGGCCCGATCGTCCGGATGCGAATGATAGAAACCAACTATCTCCAGGCCTTGCGCTGCTGCGTGCTTCTCACCGCGCAACAATTCCTCTGGCCGGATTAAAAACCGGTTGCGCTTTGCCTCTTCTTCGCGAGCGTTAGAAATGGGAAAAAGATCAGCGCAAACTTTCGCGCCGTCTTTTGCGAAGTGACCCAACAAAAGGCCGCAACATTCATACGGATAATCGCGCTCGCCGTGTGCCGAGATCGCACTTTGTTGTTCGGTGGTTAATCTTAGCATCAGTTCGGACGACGGGCGTCTTGGCATTCATAATCTCAACATTCAGACTTTGCACAAAAAATCGCGTGGCGACGAAAAGCGAACCCAGCCTGCGGAGCAGGCGATAGCATAAAGCCTGGGGTGAAGTGCAGCGGAACCCCAGGACCCTTGAGTTGAAAAGATCAGAGCCCGCGGAGCGGGCGACAGCAACACATCCCAGCAAATGCTTCCGCCCGCTCTGCGGGCTAGCATCGTCTTTGGACCACTGATGATCGTTTAGAGTCTGCTTCCAGCATCGATGTCAATTTTTCTGCGCGCTTCACAGACCTCATTCAAAGTACTTCTCGCCGCCGTCGCACAAAATCGTGACTATCACTGCGTCCTCGCTCAACGTCTGTGCCAATCGCAACGCCGCAAACACGTTCGCTCCGGAGCTCGGGCCAACGAATAAGCCTTCCTCTCGGGCCAAACGCTGCGTCATTCGCAGCGCATCGTCTGTTGCGACCTCTACATTCTCGTCGGCCAGCGCCGGATCGTAAATTCCGGGAACCATAGCAGTCTGCAAGTGCTTCAATCCTTCGAGACCGTGCAAGGGTGAATCAGGCTGCATCGCGATTGCTCGAACCTGCAGGTTGAACGACTTCAGCCGGCGCGCAACTCCTACGAACGTCCCTGTTGTTCCCAGACCCGCAATGAAGTGAGTGACGCGCCCATCAGTTTGTTCCCAAATTTCCGGCGCAGTCGTGTCAAAGTGCGCGCGCCAGTTGGCATCGTTGTTGTACTGATCGGGATAGAAATATTTTGCAGGCTCTTTCCGAAACATTTCGCGAGCAATTAACTGCGCCCCGTCGGTAGATTGCAGCGGATCGGTTTCGATGATTTGCACCCCATAACTACGCAGGATCTGCTTGCGCTGATGGCCGGCATTTTTCGGCAGGCACAAGGTCACCGGGTAACGGCGCGCGGCGCCGATCATCGCGTAGGCAATGCCGGTGTTGCCGCTGGTAGCATCCAGAATCGTCATGCCGGGAAGTAAAGCCCCAGAACGCTCGCCTTCTAAAATCATTCGCAGCGCGGCCCGATCTTTAACTGAACCACCTGGATTCAAATGTTCGGCTTTCGCCAACACCGCAACGCCGTATGGCAGTCCCACCGTAATTCGCCGCAGTTGAATCAGCGGGGTTTGACCGATGCTGGTCTCGATTGAAGTTTTTGCTTCGAGTTGTAACTGTTCCGAAATGCCGGCGCTCATGTTTCTTTGACCTATGGAGCCGAAAATTATCTCGACCAAAAAGTTAACCGGCCGCGAATCCATTTCGATTCGCGACCGGCATTTGAAAACCTTTGCTGGGTTCGTTTATGAAGTTAGCTGCACTTCACCCCCGCAAATGCTCTGCCGGTCGCGTCCCCAACAACAGACGCAACATGCGCAGCAACAGAAGCAGTAGCAGGGTTTATTCATTTGCTTAGCTTTCAAGAGCGACTATAGAAACTCACAAAAACTCTGTCAAGCCAGCGGGCGCGTTGTACGGCTTGGCAACCTGCGAAAACTAACAGTTTGCTTCATGATTTAGTTTGCCAGCCGCATCTGCCAGAGCATGAATGAGTAATCAAACGCAATTTCGCGCAGGTAATCATAGCGACCTGACGAACCGCCGTGGCCCGCGCCCATGTTTGCTTTCAAGAGCAATGGGTTGTTGTTGGTTCTCAGCGCGCGGATTTTGGCAACCAGTTTTGCGCCCTCCCAATACGGAACCTGGCTGTCGTTAAGTGAAACCTTCACCAGCATCGCGGGATAGTTCTTCCGACCCACATTGTCGTAGGGCGAATACTGCTTCATGTAATCGAACGCGGGCTTATCGTTTGGATTGCCCCATTCGATGTACTCGCTGGTGGTCAACGGCAAGGCTGCGTCAAGCATCGTGTTGAGCACGTCGACGAAAGGCACCTGGGCCACAACTGCTTTGAAAAGATCAGGCCGCATGTTGGTGACCGCGCCAACCAGCAAACCGCCGGCGCTACCGCCCTGGATCACCAGCCGGTCGCTCGAGGTGTATTTGTTCTTAACTAAATACTCAGCTGCCGCAATGAAGTCGGTGAAGGTATTCATCTTCTTCATCATGCGGCCTGCATCGCGCCACTCTTCGCCAAGTTCGCCACCGCCACGAATGTGCGCTATGACATAGACAACGCCACGGTCGAGCAGGCTGAGCCGG